>NZ_JBHVCP010000011.1:0-66195 GCF_042803315.1 Streptomyces sp. NPDC057424 | reverse complement strand
CGTAGCCGAGCCGTGCGCCGTGCGCTGAGCCGGTTCGGGCCGGGTGAGGTTTCCCACGCTTGACGGGTGCGGGGCCTCCGGTCCGTGTCGCGACCGGGCCGGTGGCTGATGCGGGCCGACCGGCGTGGCGGGTGCGCAGGGTGCTCAGGACCGGGGCGGACGCGGCCGGAACCGCCGTGCGGAGGTCGTGCGCCCGGGCGGGCCGGGGGCGTGCCGCGCGGGTCGCCCGGGGCCGGAAGTCGAGCGGGTGTCCGGCGATCGTCCGAGCGGGACACCGGCCGGGGAGAGGGTCCCGCCCTCCTGCGACCGGCCCATTTCTCCCCGTCCTCGCAGGCCACGGCCGTCTTCCGGATGCGGGTCGGCCGGTCGAACGGTCGCGCCGGGCCCCGCGCCCCAGCTCCCGCTATCTCCGGGACGGCCCCCGCGCGGCGCTTCGCCGGGCCGGCGAGCGGATGCTCCGCCTCCACCGAACCTCCCCGAACCCCCCGGCTTCGTCGCAGACCCGGGGGAACGAGAGGTGGGGTCAGGCCGTCAAACAGTCAAGAACTTCGGTAAAGCGGTCGTCAAAGCTGTAACCGCAGGACCACCCCACGTGCACGTGCATCTGCCCATGCATCTGCACATGATCAGGGCTATGATCCGGGTCAGTTGACCACTGCATCAATGGCCACACCAGCCAGTGCACCACCGGGGAGCGACCTGTGGACCACGACGTGTACAACGGTATGGCGGCCGCCGGGCTGCGCGGCGCGGCCTGGCAGAAGAGCCGGCACAGCAACTCGCAGGGCTCGTGCGTGGAGTTCGCCCGGCTGCCGGGCGGAGACGTGGCCGTCCGCAACTCACGCTTCCCCGACGGTCCCGCGCTGGTCTACACCCGTGCGGAGATCGAGGCGATGCTGCTGGGTGTGAAGGACGGCGAGTTCGACCACCTGGTGGGCGGCTGACGATCCGGCAGGCCCCGGCGGAATCGGGGCAATCGGTACCGGGTGCGCGGTAACGCGCGTAGAACCGCGACGCGAGAATGCGCCGCGGTTTCTCATTCCCCGTGCGGTCGCGAACCGTTGCGCGGCAGCCGGAACAGCGCCCAGACCACCTTGCCGTTGAGCGCCCCCGCGAGCGGATGCCAGCCCCAGCCGTCGCTGAAGGAGTCGACGAGGAACAGTCCGCGGCCCGACTCGGCCGAGAAGTCGTCCGTCTCCCGGGTCACCGGACTGTCGTGACTGGGGTCGCGCACCGCGCACACCAGCCGCTCGGTCCACCGCATCAGGTGCAGCCGCACGGGGGGTTCCCGGCCGCTGACGCACACGTCGTTCGCCGGGAGGCCGTGCCGCAGGGCGTTGGTGACGAGTTCCGAGACCACCAGGCAGACGTCGTCGAACTGCTCTCCCATGTCCCACTGGTCGAGCGTTCTGCGGGTGAACCGCCGTGCCTCGCGCACCGCTTCGTAGCGGGCGGGCAGGGCGCAGGAGGCGGCGTCGGACACGGCCGCGGGATCCAGCGGCGGAAGGCCCTGCCGTAACGGCTCGAGCATGGTCGATCCATTCGTCCCCATGCGAGGCACTCCCGGGAATTCGCGGTCGGTGCGATGCGGCGGTGGTGCGGGACCATGGTTTCGGATGCGAACAGCAGATGCAAGGGCAGATGCACGTGCAGGTGACCGGAATGAGGCGTCCCGTACCGCTTGTTGGCCAATTTTTCCGTCATCCTCGCGCCCCTCTTTGGTCGTTTACTTGCCTTCTTCTTGCTCCCGCGCGCGAGCGTCGACCGTCTGGATTCCGTTTCCGTAACCGGACGAGTACTGCTCGGAGTGTTTTAGTGGCAGACTTCGGCCCCTGAAGACGTTGGGGAGGCGGGCGAACGTGAGCGCGGGAGAGCCGGGATCGGTGGTGCGGCGCATGCTGCTCGGATCACAACTCAGGCGTCTGCGTGAGGCGCGGGGCATCACGCGCGAGGCGGCGGGCTACTCGATCCGCGCCTCCGAGTCGAAGATCAGCCGGATGGAGCTGGGCCGGGTGAGCTTCAAGACCAGAGACGTCGAGGACCTGCTGACCCTGTACGGCATCACGGACGAGCAGGAGCGCGCCTCCCTGCTGTCCCTGGCGAAAGAGGCCAACGTCGCGGGGTGGTGGCACAGTTACTCGGACGTGCTGCCCAGCTGGTTCCCGACCTACGTCGGCCTGGAGGGCGCCGCCTCGCTGATCCGGGCGTACGAGGTGCAGTTCGTGCACGGCCTGCTGCAGACCGAGGCGTACGCCCACGCGGTGGTCCGGCGGGGCATGCAGGGCGCGAGCGAGGCCGACGTCGAACGCCGGGTGGCGCTGCGTCTGGAGCGGCAGAAGCACCTCGTCGACGAGCGCGCCCCCGACTTCCACATCATCCTGGACGAGGCCGCGCTGCGCCGCCCGTACGGCGACCGTGAGGTGATGCGGGGCCAGCTCCAGCACCTCATCGAGATCTCCGAGCGGCCCAACGTACGCCTCCAGGTGGTGCCGTTCAGCCTCGGCGGGCACGCCGGCGAAAGTGGCGCGTTCACGATCCTCAGCTTCCCGGAGTCCGACCTGTCGGACGTCGTCTACCTGGAGCAGCTCACCAGCGCGCTGTACCTGGACAAGGCCGAGGACGTCGCCCAGTACGAGAAGGCGCTCAAGGAGCTCCAGAGTGACAGCCCGGGCCCCTCGGAGAGCCGCGATGTCCTCCGAGGGCTTCTTCAACTCTCCTGAAGTCCTCCTCCAACTCGTTTGAAACACAAGTACGATGACGTGTGATCAGATCGTGAAGGCGCGATCAGGGGTCTGCTTAGGGATCGAGGGATCACATTGTCGTCGTCCTGCTTCACCGACCTTGCACAGCAGTACATCGACGGTGAGTGGCGCCCGGGCACCGGTTCCTGGGACATCATCGACTTCAACCCGTACGACGACGAGAAGCTCGCGTCGATCACCATAGCCACGGTCGACGAGGTCGATCAGGCGTACCGGGCGGCGGCCCGCGCCCAGAAGCAGTGGGCCGCGACCAGCCCCTACGCCCGCCGGGCGGTCTTCGAGAAGGCGCTGCGCCTGATCGAGGAGCGCGAGGCCGAGATCTCCGAGGCCATCATCGCCGAGCTCGGCGGCACGCGGCTGAAGGCCGCCTTCGAGCTGCACCTCGCCAAGGAGTTCCTGCGCGAGGCGGTCCATCTGGCCCTGGCCCCCGAAGGCCGGATCATCCCCTCGCCGGTGGACGGCAAGGAGAACCGCGTCTACCGCGTGCCGGTCGGCGTCGTGGGCGTGATCAGCCCCTTCAACTTCCCCTTCCTGCTGTCGATCAAGTCCGTCGCCCCGGCGCTCGCGCTCGGCAACGCCGTGGTGCTCAAGCCGCACCAGAACACGCCGATCGTCGGCGGCTCCCTGGTCGCCAAGCTCTTCGAGGACGCGGGGCTGCCCGGCGGGCTGCTGAACGTCGTCATCACGGACATCGCGGAGATCGGCGACGCCTTCCTCGAGCACCCGGTCCCCAAGGTCATCTCCTTCACCGGCTCCGACCAGGTCGGCCGGCACGTCGCGACCGTCTGCGCCCGGCAGTTCAAGCGCTGCGTCCTCGAACTGGGCGGCAACAGCGCGCTGGTGGTCCTCGACGACGCCGACATCGACTACGCGGTCGACGCGGCCGTCTTCAGCCGGTACGTCCACCAGGGCCAGGTCTGCATGGCCGCCAACCGTGTCCTCGTGGACCGTTCGGTCGCGGACGAGTTCACCGAGAAGTTCGTCGCCAAGGTGAAGACCCTCAAGGCGGGCGACCCGCGCGACCCGGAGACCGTCATCGGCCCGGTCATCAACTCCTCGCAGGCGGACGCCCTCTCCGGCGTGGTCGAGCAGGCCCTCGCCGAGGGCGCCACGGCCCTGGTGCGCGGCGGGCGGACCGACAACCTCGTCGAGCCGTCCGTGCTGACGGACGTCCCCGCCGACTCGGCGCTGCTCAGGCAGGAGGTCTTCGGGCCGGTCGCGTTCCTCGTCCCGTTCGACGGCGAGGACGAGGCCGTACGCCTGGTCAACGACACCCCGTACGGCCTGAGCGGCGCCGTCCACACCGGGAACATCGAGCGCGGTGTGAACTTCGCCAAGCAGATCGACGCGGGCATGTTCCACGTGAACGACGGCACCGTGCACGACGAGCCGATCGTCCCGTTCGGCGGTGAGAAGCACTCGGGCATCGGCCGGCTCAACGGCGACACGATGCTGGACTCGTTCACCACGACCAAGTGGATCTCGGTGCAGCACGGCCGGAGCGGGTTCCCGTTCTGACGGCATTCGGCATGCCGGACCCTTGCGGCCAGAACCTGACCGCAAGGGTCCGTAGTTTCGTCGGTGTCAGGCAGCAGCCACCCCGACGAAAGGCGGCCGGTCATGGTGAAGCACGTGGGACCCGAGGCACCCGGTGACGAGCGCGGAGCGCTTCTGTCGTTCATCGCCGAGCAGCGCGGCGGCATCCGGCGGGCCCTGCTCGGCCTGACGGACGAGCAGGCGTCGTCCCGCCCCAGTGCCAGCGAGCTGTCCCTGGCCGGGCTGCTCAAGCACGTCACGGAGGTCGAGCAGGGCTGGATCGCCCGGGCCAAGGGCGAGCCGCCGGCCGTCCACCGGGACGAGTCCAACTGGCACGAGTGCTTCCGGCTGACCGGCGACGAGACCGTGGCGTCGCAGCTCGCGTACTACGAGAAGGTGGCCGCCGACACGGAGACCTTCATCCGCGCGGTGCCCAGCCTCGACGACACCTTCGAGCTCCCGAGGACGTCCTGGAACCCGAAGGACGAGTGGCTCTCGATGCGCTGGCTGTGCCTGCACCTGATCCGTGAGACGGCCCGGCACGCGGGCCACGCCGACATCATCCGCGAGTCGCTGGACGGCGCGACGGCCTTCGAGCTGGTGGCCGCGGAACAGCAGGTGGCGGCCGGGTCCTAACCTGGACCGCATGTCAGCGATCCGTCTCCTCGTGCTCGG
Organism: Streptomyces sp. NPDC057424; assembly: GCF_042803315.1. Taxonomy (NCBI): domain Bacteria; kingdom Bacillati; phylum Actinomycetota; class Actinomycetes; order Kitasatosporales; family Streptomycetaceae; genus Streptomyces; species Streptomyces sp. NPDC057424. Next base: position 61,222 of record NZ_JBHVCP010000011.1, on the reverse strand, counting down.
CGCGGTCCGTATGCACGGCCGTGCCCACGGCTACCAGGTGCGCAACGACCTGGAGTACTGGGGCGCGCACGAGTGGTCCACTGCCAAGCCCGGCTCGATCTACCACGCCCTGAAGCAGATGGCGAAGCAGGGGCTGCTGCACGCGCACGAGGTCGCCCCGTCCACGGCCGGCGGCCCGCCCCGCACGGAGTACGAGATCACCGGGCGGGGCAGGGAGGAGTACCTCCGGCTGCTGCGGGACGCGCTGGTCACCTACGACCAGCGCGGGGACGTGAAGACGGCCGCCGTCGGCTTCGTCGTCGACCTGCCGCGGGCCGAGGCGGTGGCCCTGCTCAAGGAGCGGACCCTGCGGATCGAGCAGTGGCGGGCCTCCGTCCTGGAGCACTACGTGCCCGAGGAGGGGCCGGAACAGCTCGGCCACATCGGCGAGATCATGAACATGTGGGTCCACACGGCCGACTCCGAGGCCGAGTGGACCCGCGGCCTCATCGAGCGCATCGAGGGCGGCGCCTACACCTTCGCCGACGAGGGCGACCCGTTCGTCGGCATCCTGGCCGAGAACCAGGAGAACCCGTACGCGACGGGGGAGCGGCACCCCGGGGACGCCCACTAATCAAGTTTGACGAATGGTGTGCACGGGGTTACCTTCGAGCCTGTAGTCAAGTTTGACTAGTAGGGGAGGCTCAGTGGCCGACGCGGCGATCACCGTCGAAGGCGCGGACAAGACGTACGGCGGCAAGAAGGCACTGGACGGGCTCGCCCTCACCGTCGCGCGCGGCACGGTGCACGGGGTGCTCGGCCCGAACGGCGCGGGCAAGACCACCCTGGTGAGGGTCCTGTCCACCCTGCTGCGGCCCGACGCGGGCCGGATCGAGGTGGCCGGGCGCGACGTGCTGCGCGAGGCGTACGCCGTCCGGCTGCGCATCGGCCTGCTCGGCCAGCACGCCGCGCTCGACGAGGAGCTCGGCGGCCGGCAGAACCTGGAGCTGTTCGGCCGGCTGCACCACCTGGGCGCGAGGCGGGCACGCGCGCGTGCCGACGAGCTCCTGGAGCGCTTCGCCCTGGCCGACACCGGCCGCAAGGCGGTCCGGCAGTACAGCGGCGGCATGCGGCGCCGCCTGGACCTCGCCGCCTCCCTGATCACCGAGCCGGAGGTGCTGTTCCTGGACGAGCCGACCACCGGCCTCGACCCGCGCGGTCGCGCCGAGGTGTGGGGCTCCGTCCGCTCCCTGGTCGGCGGCGGTACGACGGTCCTGCTCACCACCCAGTACCTGGAGGAGGCCGACCAGCTCGCCGACCGCATCTCGGTCGTCGACGCCGGCCGGGTCGTCGCCGAGGGCACGGCGGACGAACTGAAGGCCGAGACCGGCGGCGACCGCATCGACGTGGTCCTGCGCAACGCCGGCCAACTGGGGGCAGCCGTAGCCCTGTTGCCCCTCACCGGGGCCAGCGTCGACACCGACCGGCGGCTGCTGAGCGCTCCGGTGACCGACCGCATGGAGGCGCTCTCCGGGGTCGTGCGGGCCCTTCAGGAGGCCGGAATCGAGGCGGAGGACGTCGCCCTGCGCCGCCCGACGCTGGACGAGGTGTTCCTGCACCTCACCGGAGACGACCGCCGGGTGGAGGAGGCCGCGTGAGCGCCTACGCCCTGACCGATTCCTGGACCATGACCCGCCGGGAACTCGCCCGCTGGGGGCGGCAGCCGGTCCAAGTGGTGGTCAACCTGGCCTTCCCGGTGATGCTGCTGCTGATGTTCGGCTACCTCATCGGCGGCGGCCGGGGGGTGAGCGGCGAGTACCGCGACTACCTGATCCCCGGCATGCTCGCGCTCACCATGGCCTTCGGCCTGGAGGGCACGATGCTCGCCGTCACGCAGGACCTCAACAAGGGCGTGATCGACCGCTTCCGCTCGATGCCCATGGCCAACGGGGCGGTCCTGGTGGGCCGCTCGGCCGCCGACATGCTCCAGTCTGCGCTGGCCCTGGTCGTGCTCATCGGCGTGGGCGCGGCACTCGGCTGGCGTCCCGGCGGCGGCCCGGCGGCCCTCCTCGGAGCCGTGGGCCTGCTGCTCCTGTTCCGGTTCGCCATGCTGTGGATCGGCATCCACCTGGCCCTGGTGGCGGGGAAGCCGGAGATGGTCCAGGCCGTGCAGATCCTGGTCTGGCCGGTCGGCTTCCTCTCCAACGCCCTGGCCACCCCCGGCTCCATGCCCGGCTGGCTGGGCACGGTCGTCGAGTGGAACCCGATGTCCCACACGGCCACGGCCGTCCGGGACCTGCTCGGCGTGCCCGGCGCGGAGGCCGGGCACGTGTGGGCGGCAGTCGTCTGGCCCCTGGGCCTGCTGGCGGTCTTCTTCCCGCTGGCGGTACGGAGGTTCGGGCGGCTCAGTAGGTGAGCCCGGCCGACATGGGGTGGTCAGTGGCCCTTGTCCTCTCTCGTGTCGTCCCCGGCGTCCGCGTACGCGAGGAGGCGGGCGCCTCTGCTCTCCGCGATGCGGCGTACGTCGGTCAGGGCCTCGCTCATGCGGGTGAGGAGGAAGCGGAGTTGCCCGGTGGTCGCCCTCTCGTCCCCGAGCATGTCAGTCGCGTGGTCGAGGAGGTCGTCGGCCATGCAGAGCTGGACACTCTCGATGGCGTCGGCGGCCCGGGAGAGGCGGCCGCTGCCGTCGGTCAGGAGGTAGCAGGATTTCCCCTCTGCACTTGTCCAGGGCAGCAGTCTCGCCGGTGTGATGGCATGGTCCGTCATGCGGTCATTCCCATGTGGTGGATCGGGTGCGGGTACGAGGGACGCGGGCGCAGGTCGATGCCCTGAGGGGCGAGCAGCAGGGGGCCACGCCGGGCTCGCCGACGCCGCTCCCGCTCCCGGCGCTCGTGTGTGACGAGGTAGGGGCGCACGAGGGCGTTGTCCTCGCCGCGCAGGGGGCGTGCGCCGAACCGGTGGGGAGCCGGCCCCTCGACCGGCGCGCGCGGAGGGTTGTATCCGTGCCTCGCGGCGAGTCGATGTCGCCCCGTGGCGGGGAGGACGAGGTGAAGCAGTGCTTCGAGCAAGCGGGCGATGGCGCCGAGCATGGCGTGACTCCGTAATCGATGTCGCTGTCTGTAGCGATCGACATACAGAGTGAGAGGGGCCGGGCTAGGCTCGCCAGAGGGTGAGACGTGACAGAGCATTTGTCACAGGGGAGTTGATCCGGATGGGACACATGTACGGCGACTGGCTCAGGGAGCAGCGCGAGGCGGCCGGTCTGACCCAGCAGCAACTGGCCGAGATGGCCGTCATGACCCGTTCGCACATCGCACACATCGAGGCGGGGCGCCGGGTGCCGGGTGCCGTCCAAGGAGGACGCGAGGCGGCTGGACAGCGCTCTGAACACGGGGAACGTGCTGAGCAGCTTCCTGCCGCAGGAGGACGTGGCGGTCGCGGACTACTTCGAGGCGGCCCGGCTGCTCGAACAACAGGCAGTGATGATCCGGGAGTTCGCCCTGTCGTTCGTGCCGGGCATCCTCCAGACGAAAAGGTACGCCCGTGCGGTTCTGAGCAGGTCGTTTCCTCCTGTGAGTGAAGAGGAATGTGACAGGCTCGTTGTCACACGCCTGGAGCGGGCGAAGATCCTCGACGATCCGATGACGCCCGTGGTGTGGGCGCTGCTGGACGAGGCGGTGCTGCGACGCCAGATCGGCGGGCCGGATGTCATGGCGGAACAGCTCGACCACCTCGTACGTCTTGCCGAGGTCGGCCGGATCCAGGTGCACGTCCTGCCGTTTGCGCTGGGCAGCCACCCACTACTGAGCAACATGCTCACACTGATGTGGTTCGAGGACCAGCCGCCAGTGGCCTACGGTGAGGGCCTGTGGATGGGAAGGGTCCATGACTCCCCGTCCATCGTCCAGGAACTCCAGCATCGCTACGATTTCGCGTTGGGCAACGCCTTGCCTCTGAAGGAATCCCTGGCTCTGCTCAGGGCGACAGCAAGGGACTGCGAACGTCATGACCAACCGAGTCATACCGAACGCGAGGGCGGTGGAGGGGTGGCGTAAGTCCTCCTACAGCAACGATCAGGGCGGCAGTTGCCTGGAAGTCCTCGACGGCCACCGCCGGGGCGTTCCCGTACGCGACTCGAAGAACCCCCACGGACCGGCGATCATCCTCCCGGAGCCGGCTTGGTCGACGTTCGTCACGGCGGTCAGGAACGGCGCGTTCCCCTCCTGACCGCCCTGTCGTCAGTGATGGAACCCGGTCGCCGCGCCCCTGTCCTCGGTCAGCGGGCGCGGCTGCTTGCGCAGATCCGGCAGCAGCCGCTCCAGGTCCTGCGCGAGCAGTTCGGCGAGGTCGGCGGAGAAGCCGTTGCGGCACACCACCCGCAGCACGGACAGGTCCTGCCGGTTCGGCGGAAAGGTGTACGCGGGCACCAGCCAGCCGCTCTCGCGCAGCCGCCGGGACACGTCGAAGACGTCGTACGCCGTCACGTCCGGCGCGGTCGTGAAGGCGAACACCGGCAACTCGTCGCCCCGGGTCAGCAGCCGGAAGTCGCCGAGTGCCTCGACCCGCCCGGCGAGCCCCGTGGCCACGTCCCGCGCGGCCTGCTGGACGGCCCGGTAGCCGTCCCGGCCCAGCCGCAGGAAGGTGTAGTACTGCGCCACGACCTGCGCGCCCGACCGGGAGAAGTTCAGCGCGAACGTCGGCATGTCACCGCCCAGGTAGTTCACCCGGAACACCAGCTCCTCCGGCAGCGCCTCCGCGTCCCGCCACAGCGCCCAGCCCACGCCCGGGTAGACCAGCCCGTACTTGTGCCCCGAGGTGTTGATCGACGCCACCCTCGGCAGCCGGAAGTCCCACACCAGGTCCTCGTCGAGGAACGGCGCGACCATCGCGCCGGACGCCCCGTCGACATGGACGGGGACATCGATCCCGGTCCGCTCCCGCAGCGCGTCCAGCGCCGCGCACAGGTCGGCGATCGGCTCGTAGGACCCGTCGAAGGTGGAGCCGAGGATGCCGACGACCCCGATGGTGTTCTCGTCGCACAGCTCGGCCGCGGCCTGCGGGTCGAGGTGGAACCGATCGCCCTCCATGGGCACCAGCCGGGGCTCCACCTCCCAGAAGGTGCAGAACTTGTCCCAGCAGACCTGCACGTTCACGCCCATCACCAGGTTGGGCCGGGCCCCGGGGTAGCGGTCGGCGTTGCGCTTCGCCCAGCGCCGCTTCAGCGCCATCCCGGCGAGCATGCACGCCTCGCTCGACCCGGTGGTCGAACACCCCACGACGGACGCCGGGTCGGGGGCGTTCCACAGGTCGGCGAGCATCGCCACGCAACGCCGCTCCAGCTCGGCGGTGCGCGGGTACTCGTCCTTGTCGATCATGTTCTTGTCCCGGCACTCCGCCATCAGCAACCCGGCCTCGGGCTCCATCCAGGTGGTGACGAAGGTGGCGAGGTTCAGCCGTGCGTTGCCGTCGAGCATCAGCTCGTCGCGCACCAGCTGGTGGGCGGTCGCCGGGGCCATGGGCCGGTCCGGGAGCCGGTGGGTGGGCGGGGCCTCGGCCATGTCGCCGAGGGGGTTGGCGGGGCCGTAGAAGGGGTTGACGGACAGGTGGCGTTCGAGGGGCCGGTGACCTTCGTGGAGCGGCATGAGTGCCTCCAGGGGCGAGTTCGAGAGGGGGAGGGGGGCGTCAGTGGACGGGCGTGCCGTCCTCGCGCAGCTGCATCTGCGGCCGGCCCGTCACCAGCAGCCAGGCGGGCAGCGAGGCGACGCAGAGCACGGCGATGATCCCCGGCGAGGCGACCAGCACCGCGGCGACGAACAGGCTCACCCAGCCCTGCCGGGTGATGGCCAGCAACAGTCCGAGCACGGCGGCCGAGACCCCGATCGAGGGATGCACCCCGGACACCAGGGCGTGGGCGCCCAGGCCGAGGGCGGTGCCGACGAACACCGCCGGGAAGATGCGCCCGCCCCGGAAGCCGCAGGACGCGGCGACCAGCAGCGCGGCCAGCTTCACGACCGTCAGCAGGGCGTACTCCCCGGCCGACCGGCTGTCCGGGGCCTGCGCGAGCTCGGCGATCTCGTCGATCCCCTTGAACAGCGTCAGATGCCCGCCCAGGGCCGCGAGGGCGCCCAGCACGATGCCGCCCGCCGGGAGCATCAGCATCGGGTGGCGCAGCCGGCGGAAGGCGCCGTGCACGCACGGGAAGGCCCGCACGGCTGCCATGCCGAGCAGCGCGCCCACCGAGGCGACCACGACCGCCGCCAGCAGGTCGCTCCAGCCGGGGCGGCCGAAGGAGGGCAGGTTCAGGTCGAAGCTCGGATGGTCGATGAGGGTGACGGTGAGGGCACCGGCCGTGCCGGCGGTCAGCGGTGCGAAGACGTTGTCCCACAGCAGTCCGCGGGTCTCCCGCGCGGCCAGCGCCTCGGAGATCACCAGGGCCGCCGCGACCGGCGTGCCGAACAGGGCGCCGATCGTCGCCGCCTCGGCCAGCGCCGGCCAGACCCGGCCCGGCGCCCGCGGCACGAGGCGGGCGCCCAGCCAGGCCGCGAGGGCGACGTTCACGGTGATGATGGGGTTCTCGGGGCCGAGGCTCGGCCCGCCGGCCAGCATCAGCGCGGTCGCCAGCACCAGCCCTGGCAGCACGACGGGCGGCAGCACAGGGGCGTCCAGTCCGACGGTCGCCGGATCCGGGCCGGCGTGCCCCGGCATCTTCCACACCACGAGCCCGACCGCGACGCCCGTCGTGAAGAGCATCACGACCATCCACGCCACGGAGTACCGGCCGATCCCCAGGGCGTCCGGCAGCGGCCCCCAGAGCACGTCCTGGAGCTCCTCGGCGGCGACTTCCACCCCCACCAGGACCAGGCTGGACAGGATTCCCACGGCCAGAGCGGGCAGGATCGTCGGCAGCAGCGTGCGGGCGGGAGTCGCGGGGGTGACGGAGGGCGCCTGCTGCGCGGAATCCTGGACCACGCCCACACCATAAACGCGTCAAAGAGGGCAAACCGGAAACACGCTTGCACCTCACGCGGCGTGAGGCCCGACCGTGGAGCACGGAAGAAGGAAGGAGCGGAAGTGAGCTACTCCGTGGGACAGGTCGCGGGCTTCGCCGGCGTCACGGTGCGCACGCTGCACCACTACGACGACATCGGCCTGCTCGTCCCGGGCGGGCGCAGCCACGCGGGCCACCGGCGCTACAGCGACGACGACCTCGACCGGCTGCAGCAGATCCTGTTCTACCGGGAGCTCGGCTTCCCGCTCGAGGAGGTCGCCGCGCTGCTCGACGACCCGGAAGCGGACCCGCGCGCACACCTGCGCCGGCAGCACGAGCTGCTGACCGCCCGGATCGAGAAGCTGCGGAAGATGGCGGCGGCCGTGGAGCACGCCATGGAGGCACACAAGATGGGACTCAACCTCACGCCCGAGGAGAAGTTCGAGGTCTTCGGGGGCAAGGACCCGGAGCAGTACGCCGACGAGGCGGAGGCGCGCTGGGGCGGCACGGACGAGTACGCCGAGTCGCAGCGCCGCACCGCGAGGTACACCAAGGAGGACTGGAAGCGCATCCAGGCCGAGGCCGCCGACTGGGGGGAGCGTTACGGCGCGCTGATGTCGGCGGACGAGCCGCCCACCGGCGAGGCGGCCATGGCCCTGGCGGAGGAGCACCGCCAGCACATCTGCACCTGGTTCTACGAGTGCTCCCACGAGCTCCACCGCTGCCTGGGCGAGATGTACGTCTCGGACGAGCGGTTCAAGGCGTTCTACGACGCGATGCGCCCGGGTCTCGCGGAGCACCTGAGGGACGCGATCACCGCGAACGCCGCGCGGCACACCTCCTGATCCCCGGCCCGGGGGTGGCTCACTCCCGGGTCAGGACCACCGCCGTGCCGTACGCGCACACCTCGGTGCCCACGTCCGCCGCCTCCGTCACGTCGAAGCGGAAGGCGAGGACGCCGTTGGCGCCACGGGAGCGGGCCTGTTCGACGAGTCGGTCCATCGCCTGGTTGCGGGTCTGCACGAGCGTCTTGGTGAGCCCGCGCAGCTCGCCGCCGACCATCGACTTCAGCCCGGCGCCGATCTGGCTCCCCAGGTGCCGGGAGCGCACGGTCAGGCCGAAGACCTCGCCGATCACCTCCCGAACGTGGTAGCCGGGTACGTCGTTCGTGGTGACGACCAGGACGTCGGGCTCCGGGCCCTGTCCGCCGCCGTATTCATCGATGCCCATGGTTCACAGCTTTGACCGGGACCGCGCACAGTGCATCCTGAGTACGCCCATGGAACCTGGGTCATGACGGCTGCGTTGATACTTTGAGGCAGCCAGCCCCAGCCCGTCCCCACTGCAGCAGGAGCCACATCCCCGTGACCACGCTTGCGCTCGGCCCCGAGTGGCTCAGCCCGGACTATCTGATCTCGACGTTCAGCCTGCCCGGCATCCTGCTCATCGTCTTCGCGGAGTCAGGTCTCTTCGCCTTCCTGCCGGGTGACTCCCTGCTGTTCACGGCGGGTCTCTTCGTCGCCGAGGGCACGTACATCACCCAGCCGCTGTGGCTGGTCTGCGCGTTGATCGTGATCGCCGCCGTCGTCGGTGACCAAGTGGGCTACACGATCGGCAAAGTCCTGGGCCCGAAGCTCTTCAACCGTCCCAACTCCAAGCTCTTCAAGCAGGAGAACCTGGACAAGGCCCACGAGTTCATGGAGAAGTACGGCCCCAAGGCGATCGTCCTGGCCCGCTTCGTCCCGATCGTGCGCACCTTCGCCCCCATCGTCGCCGGCGCCGGGCGTATGAAGTACCGCACGTTCCTCACGTACAACGTCATCGGGGGTATCGCCTGGGGCACCGGCGTCACCCTCGCGGGTTACTGGCTCGGCCAGATCGACTTCATCAAGAAGAACGTCGAGCCGATCCTCATCCTGATCGTCCTGCTCTCCGTCGTCCCGATCATCATCGAGTACCTGCGCGACCGCTCCAAGAAGAAGCGCGCGGCGGCGCAGGCCTCCGCGCAGCGCCGGCAGCCCCCCGTCATGGACGACGCGACGACCCAGCTCCGCCGCATCGACCCGAACGGCTGGCCGCCCCACCAGCAGCCGCAGCAGCCCCCGTACGGCAACCAGGACGGCTACAACGACCAGCAGTACTACAGCCAGTACCCGCAGGCTCCGGGCTACGGCCACCAGCAGCAGTACGACAAGAACTACCCGCAGAACTGAATCCGGGCAGGGGTGCATCACCTGCGAGACCGAGTGCTGTACAGCGATCCCGCAGGTGATGGGCCACCTATGCCGCCAGCCAAGGGCGGCGCTGCTTTCCCGGCTCTTCCCCTAGCTCACGTACATCCACCTGGTCACATAGACGTTTCCGTCGGTCATCATGATGCCGCGGATGCTGTCATCGGAACCCAGGTTGCTGAGACGCCTGGTGTATGAGCCGCAATTTCCAGTCCCGATGAATTGATTGTCCCAGCCGTCCCAGATGTAGCTCCCGCCGTCTATCTGGTAGCCGAACTGCACGTTGATGGTCCCCGAGCCTCCCGTCCTGCAGTATTCGGTGGTGTAATTCCCGGTGATCGGACCGTCCGGACCGTAGATGCACAGCTCGCCGTTGTCGAGCGATCCGCACTTCGACGACTGGGCAGTCTGCGGAGCAGCGCTGGCGGATGGGACAGGACCGAACAGCACGAGGACTCCGGCCATGGCCGCAGCCAAGGAGAGCGTGTTCTTGGCGGCTCGCAACACGGAAAATCTCAAGTCTGTCTCCCCTTCAGGAAAATGGCTTCGGCGAAAGGCTAGGCGGTTGGCCCATGGGTCAGACAGGCCGCATCCCTGAAGGTGAAGACACTAAAGGTGACAGTAGGTAGTCGAAGAAACCTCTTGGGGTCGGTCAAAGGCGTCATGTCTCTATATTGAATCCATGCCGTCCGCTGTCGAAGTCACTGTCGGCTGGTCTCGCAAGGCGCATGTGACATCCATCACTGGATGATCATGGTCGTGTCCCGCAGATGCCTACGTCGACCCCGCCGCAGGACTGGCCCGTCAGAAACCGCGTGTCCGCTTGGCGGCGCGGCGGCTCGCCGCCGTGGCCGCGCCGGGGATGCGCAGGAACAGCCGCGAGATCTCCGTTCCCAGGTTCACTCCGATCGCGATGGCCATCGCCAGCGCCGCGGCCTTCGACAGCCACACCAGCCCCATATCGACATCGTTCTGCGAGATCGACAACAGCCCGAAGTACGACGCGGAACCGGGCAACAGGGGCCCGATGGCCGCCGTCGTGTACGGCAGCGCCGACGCGAACCGGTACCGGGACAGCAACTGCCCGAACAGCCCCACCAGCCCCGCCGCAACCGCCGTAGAGGCAACCGGCGAGAATTCGCCCGTGTAGTGCATCGCGCCGTAGACCGACCACGCGACGCCGCCGTTCAACGTCACAGCCAGCACGGTGGATCGTTCCTGCTGCAGCAGTACCGCAAAGGCCAGGGACAGCAGCATCGACGCGCCGATCTGCAACAGCGGCCGCGGCTCGGTGCTCAGAGCCGCGTCAGGGGTGAGGCGGGCACCCAACTGGACGCCGACATAGAGCATCACCAGCACCCCGACGACGATGCCCACAAAGAAGTACATGACTTCCAGCAGCCGTGCGGACGCGGTGATGTAGTAGCCGGTCAGACCGTCCTGCACGCCCGCCACCAACGCCCGGCCGGGCAGCAGCGCGAACAACCCACCAGTGATCACCGCGGACGCCTTGACGTCCACGTGCGCCAGCGCCAGCGCGATCCCGATCGCGGCCGGAGGCGTCGCGGCGACCGTGAACTGGTAGAACTCCGGCAGCCCGCGCCCCGCGCACAGCCAAGCCAGCCGGTCGCCGAGCATCGCGCCCACCACGGCCGCGAAGAAGACGATCAGGTCACCGCCGACCAGCACCGAGGCCGAGCCTGCCAGCAGTCCGCTCGCGGCGGTCAGTACCCAGCCGGGATAGGGGTGCCGGTTGCGGCGGATCTCTGCGAGCCGCCCATAGGCCTCCTCCAGGGAAATCTGCGTCTCCGGATCGCTGAGGTCGTCCACCAGCTGGTACACGGCCGCCAGACGCGTGTAGTCGGTGCCCCGGCGGCGTACCGTCCGGGACGCCGTCACCGGGTCGTCCACCAGGGACGGCTGATGGGAGATCGACAGCAGAGTGAAGGTGACGTTCGGCTCGCAGCGGTCCAGGCCGTAGGACCGGCAGACGGCGAACATCGCCGCCTCCACGTCCTCGGCGCCCTCGCCGCCGGCCAGCAGCAGTTCACCGATACGCAGTGTCAGGTCGAGCACACGCGGAACGGCCGGACCCTCGTCCTCCTCCGCCTTGTGCACGAGCTCCAGCGCGGGCCGCTCGGCCACCGGCATCCGCAGCATCGTGCGCATCCGATCCTGCCAGGGCACGTCCTTGGTCAGACTGATCGCGGGGATGCCGGTCGGCGGCGTGAAGGCGGGAGGCGCTTGCCTGGCGCTGTAGGTCCTCGGCGGGTTGAAGGCCGAACCTCCCGACTCCGCCACGGGCGCCTGCGGGACGTCGAGTCTCTTGGGGAAGACGAACTCGGACGTCGTCTCCGACTCCGTGCCGGTCGTCCTGGGCACGGCCAGCCCCTCAGGGATCGCGAACTCCGACGTCGTCGACATGTCCCCGTCGACGCCGGTCCCGGCCGGAGGCACAAACGCACTCCTCGCCTCGTCCGACCTCGGCTTGCGGTCCTCCGCGTCCGTCACTGCCTGGCGCTCCCTGTACGACACCTCAGCCTCAGTACCCCCCAGTGCCTCAGTATGCGCACATACAGGCGAACGGGCCGCACGCGCAGGCGTACGGCCCGTGGGTTCAGGAAGAGGGGGTCAGTGACCGCCGCTCTCCTTGAAACGCTTGTAGGACCGCTCGATCTCGATCTCGGCGTCCGTACGGCCCACCCAGTTGGCGCCCTCGACCGACTTGCCCGGCTCCAGGTCCTTGTAGACCTCGAAGAAGTGCTGGATCTCCAGGCGGTCGAACTCCGACACGTGGTGGATGTCCCGAAGGTGTTCCACGCGCGGGTCCGTCGACGGCACGCACAGCAGCTTGTCGTCGCCGCCCGCCTCGTCCGTCATGCGGAACATGCCGATCGCCCGGCAGCGGATCAGGCAACCCGGGAACGTCGGCTCGTCGAGGATGACCAGCGCGTCCAGCGGGTCGCCGTCCTCGCCGAGCGTGTTCTCGACGAAGCCGTAGTCCGTCGGGTAGGCGGTCGAGGTGAAGAGTCGCCGGTCCAGGCGGATACGACCGGTCTCGTGGTCCACCTCGTACTTGTTGCGCGAACCCTTCGGAATCTCGATCGTGACGTCGAACTCCACCGGTGGCTCCTCCATGATCAACACATAGTTCTGGTGGTTAAGTGTCCCTCACGCAGGTGTGTGATCGCGAAAGGGGCTGGTGGTCGTGCCAGAGCTGAGGCCTTGGCGGGCCGCGAAACCGCACGTGGTGCGCCTCGCGGATTCCGTACGACCGCGCCTGGCCCGGGCCGCGGCGGCCACGAAACCACAGGTCGCGCGACTCGTACGAGCCGGGAAACCGCAGGTCGCGCGACTCGCACGAGCCGGGAAACCGCAGGTCGCGCGGGTCACGCGGCCGAAGGCCTGGCAGTACACCGCGGGCGCCGCCACCGCCGGACTCGCACTGGCCGCCGGTGTGGTGACCGCCGCCGGTCCCTGGGACTCCTCGGGTCAGCGTACGGCCGAGCGGGACCGGGCAGTGGCCCTGGGCCGCGCGGGTGGCACAGATCACGGCAGCGTCCCCGGCGCCCCCGGGCGGCCCCGGCCCGCCCCCAGCGCCGGACCCGTGCTGACCGGCCTCGGCGGCGTCAGCACCGTGAAGTCCGCCCCGGACGGCAAGGCCCTCGCCGGCGCCCTCGACCCCCTGCTGAAGGACCCGGCCCTCGGCCCACGGCCCGCCGCCGCGGTCGTCGACGTGACCACCGGCAGGCGCCTGTACGGCTCGGGCTCGGGCACCGGGCTCACCCCGGCCTCGACGACGAAGATCGCCACGGCCGTCGCCGCGCTGTCCGCGATGGGCGCCGACCACCGCCTCACCACCCGCGCCGCGCTGGAACCCGACACCGAGGAAGTCGTCCTGGTCGGCGGCGGCGATCCCACCCTCACCGCCCGCGAGAACGACCGGACAGGCTCGGCCAGCCTGCGCGCCCTGGCCGCCGAGACGGCGGGCGCCCTCGCCGAACGCGGCGTCCGCGAGGTGACCCTGTCCTACGACACGACCCTCTACGCGGGCGACGCAATGCACCCGATCGGGGTCAACGGCAATCTCGCCCTCGTCAGCCCCCTGATGGCCGACGAAGGCCGCACGAACGACTCCACGAGCGGCCCGGTCGAGCGTGTGAAGGACCCGGCGGCGGACGCGGCCCGCCGGTTCGGCGACCTCCTGGAGTCCCACGGCATCAAGACCACGGCCCCCGGCCTGTCCAAGGCAACGACCCGCGCCGAGACCCTCGCGACGGTCTCCTCACCCCCGCTCTCCGCCCTCGTCGAGCGCATGCTGACCAACAGCGACAACGACATCGCCGAGGCCCTCGCCCGCCAGACGGCGATCGCCACCGGCAACCGGGCCGACTTCGCCGGAGCCGGCAAAGCCATCGGCTCCCAGCTGCGCAAGCTCGGCCTCCCCCTGAAGGGCGCGGCCTTCAAGGACGGCAGCGGCCTGAACCGTGCGGACCGGCTGACCCCCGACCTCCTCACCGCGCTGCTCGCGAAGGCGGCCGACCCTTCCCACCCCGAGCTGCGCCCGGCCCTCACCGGCCTCCCCGTCGCCGGCTTCACCGGCACTCTGACCACCCGTTACGCGGACGGAGCATCCGGCGTCGTCCGCGCGAAGACCGGCACGCTCTCGGGCGTCCACAGCCTCGCGGGCACCCTGGTCGACGAGGACGGCCGGCTGCTGGCCTTCGCGTTCATGGCCACCGGCACGGAAGCGATCCTCCCGGCCACGACGCAGAAGGCCCTGGACAGAGTGGCGAGCGCACTGGCGGCGTGCGGCTGCAGGTGAACGGCCCCCGGCCTCACCCGGCCCTCGTCGCCCTGCCCCAGCGGGCGGCGCTCACGTACGGTTGACGCATGACGAGCATCGGTGGTGCTTCAACCGGCATGGTCGACTGGAATCTCGCGGTCGCGACCGCGACCCGGCTCGTACGGCCGGGCCCGGAGGTCAGTCGCGACGAGGCCCGGGCCGTCGTCGCGGAGCTGCGCCGGCATGCCAAGGCCTCGGAGGAACACGTCCGCGGATTCACCCGTCTGGGCACCGAGGAGGGACACGACACCCCCGTCCTGGTGGTCGACCGGCCGGGCTGGATCCGGGCGAACGTCGCCGGGTTCCGGGAGATTCTCCGGCCCCTGCTCGACAAGATGCAGGAACGGCGCGGCAACACCCCCGGCGGCGGGGTCATGAGCGCCGTCGGCGGCAAGGTCACCGGCGTCGAACTCGGCATGCTGCTGTCCTTCCTGGCCTCCCGCGTCCTCGGCCAGTACGAGACCTTCGCCCCCGCCACCCGCGAATTCCCCTCCGGCGGCCCCTCCGGCGCACCGAGCGGAGGGGGCCGGCTCCTGCTCGTCGCCCCGAACATCGTCCACGTGGAGCGCGAACTCGACGTCGACCCGCACGACTTCAGGCTCTGGGTGTGCCTGCACGAGGAGACGCACCGCACCCAGTTCACCGCCGTGCCCTGGCTGCGGGACCACCTCGGGGGTGAAATCCAGTCGTTCCTGGAGGAGACCGACGTCGACCCCATGACGGTCCTGGAACGCGTCCGCGAAGCCGCCCAGACCCTCGCCGGGGGCCGCCCCGAGGCCGAGGAGGACGACGGCGGCCGCTCCCTCGTCGAGATCGTCCAGACCCCCGCCCAGCGCGAGATCCTGGGCCGGCTGACGGCCGTGATGTCCCTGCTGGAGGGCCACGCCGACTTCGTCATGGACGGCGTCGGCCCGGACGTCGTACCGACCGTCGGGGAGATCCGCGAGAAGTTCCAGCAGCGGCGCGCCAAGGGCGCCTCCCGCCTGGACCTGGCCCTGCGCAAGCTGCTCGGCTTGGACGCCAAACTCCGCCAGTACCGGGACGGCGAACGCTTCGTGCGGGCCGTCGTCGACGAGGTCGGCATGGACGGCTTCAACCGTGTGTGGACCTCGCCCAACACCCTCCCCACCAAGTCGGAGATCGCCAAACCGGCGGACTGGGTCGCGCGGGTGCATCGCAGGGCCGAGTAGTGAACATCGCGGGAAGGTCGTGAAAGGAAACCGGCCGACGGCAGGCGAACGCCCCTCCAATCACCCGTCCGAGGGACCGTGAGGCAGGGGTAGGCGTGCAATGCTCGGGGAACGGCCCGGTTCTGTCACCATCTACACACTCTGCGTGACCGGCACGCGGGCTCACCCCCCGAAAACTTCATGAAGGGAACCGGACATGGGTCCCCATCCTGCGGTCGCGGCGATACGCCTGGCGGTCCGCCGCGTCCTCCACGACCTCCTCACCGAACACCACCGCGCCCCCGCCGCGGTCCCGCACGCCCTCCCGCACGAGAAGCCACCCCCGCCGCTCGTGCTCGTGGCATGCTCCGGCGGCGCCGACTCGATGGCCCTCGCCTCCGCCCTGGCCTTCGAGTCCCCCAAACTCGGCGTTCGAGCCGGCGGCGTCACCGTCGACCACGGCCTCCAGCCCGGCTCCGACGCCCGCGCCGCGGAAGTCGTCCAGCGCCTGCGCGAACTCGGCCTCGACCCCGTCGACTCCGTCGCCGTCACCGTCGGCCGCGCCGGCGGACCCGAGGCCGCCGCCCGCGACGCCCGCTACGCCGCACTCGACACCGCGGCCGAACGCCACGGCGCCGCCGCGGTCCTGCTCGGCCACACCCGCGACGACCAGGCCGAGACCGTCCTGCTCGGCCTCGCCCGGGGCTCCGGCATCCGCTCCCTGTCCGGAATGGCCGCGGTCTCGGGGGCCGGCGGCCGTTACCGGCGTCCCTTCCTGGAACTCGACCGGCAGACGGCCCGTAAGGCCTGCATGGTGCAGTCCCTGCCCGTCTGGGACGACCCCCACAACGCCGACCCGGCCTACACCCGCTCCCGGCTGCGCCACGAGGGCCTGCCCGCGCTGGAGAAGGCCCTCGGCAAAGGCGTCGTCGAGGCCCTCGCCCGTACGGCCCGGCTCTCCCGCGACGACGCCGACGCCCTCGACTCCTGGGCCGGCCAGGCCGAGGCCACCGTCCGTGACGCCGCGGGCCTGCTCGAGTGCGCGAAGCTCTACGCCCTGCCGCCCGCCGTACGCCGCCGGATCCTGCGCCGGGCCGCCATCGCGGCCGGCGCGCCCGCGGGATCGCTGTTCGCCCGCCACATCGAGGAAGTCGACCGGCTGATCACCGGCTGGCGCGGTCAGGGAGCCATCAACCTCCCCGGCAAGGTCGTGGCCCGGCGGCAGGGTGGCAGACTGGTGATTCGGCAAGGCTGAACCACGACCCCTCCCGCCGGACCGGCGGAGGGGCCGCTCGGCCGGTGGGACGACCGAAAGTGATGCGGGTGGACGCGAAAGACATGGGTGCCGACCTCGAGAAGGTGCTCATCACCAAGGAAGAGATCGACGCCAAGCTGGCCGAGCTGGCCGCGAAGATCGACGTGGAATACGCGGGCAAGGACCTGCTGATCGTCGGAGTCCTCAAGGGCGCGGTGATGGTCATGGCCGACCTCGCCCGGGCGCTGTCCACCCCCGTCACCATGGACTGGATGGCCGTATCCTCGTACGGGGCGGGCACCCAGTCCTCCGGTGTGGTGCGGATCCTCAAGGACCTCGACACCGACATCAAGGGCAAGCACGTCCTGATCGTCGAGGACATCATCGACTCCGGCCTGACCCTGTCCTGGCTGCTCTCCAACCTCGGCTCGCGCGAGCCCGCCTCCCTCAAGGTGTGCACGCTGCTGCGCAAGCCCGAGGCCGCGAAGGTCGCCATCGACGTGGAATGGGTCGGCTTCGACATCCCCAACGAATTCGTCGTGGGCTACGGCCTCGACTACGCCGAGAAGTACCGCAACCTCCCGTTCGTCGGTACGCTCGCGCCCCACGTGTACGGCGGCTGAAACCCCGGCCGGAGTGCCGTGACGGTGATCGGGAACCCCAGCGGGTTTCCCGCCGTTGGAGCAGGCGTAGGCGGATCGCCAGCCGTCCCACGCGGCTTCAGGTGACAATGCTGGGGTACCGTCCGAAGAACAGTCTTTATCAAACTCACTATGGCAGGAGGGACGGGGCGGCACCGCTCCGTATGGATGGACGTGAAGCGATACTTCCGTGGGCCGGTCATGTGGATCGTGCTGGCCGTCCTTGCCGTGGTCGTGTTGATGCAGGTCGTCGGCTCGTCCGGCGGCTACAAGACGGTGGACACCGGCCAGGTCGTCCAGGCGATCAACCAGAACAAGGTGGAGTCGGCCAAGCTCACCACCGGTGACGAGTCGACCATCAAGGTCACGCTCAAGGACGGCGAAAAGGTCGAGGACAGCTCGAAGATCCAGGCGAGCTATATCGGCGATCAGGGCGTGGACATCGCCAACACGCTGCAGAACAAGTACCAGGACAAGCAGATCCCGGACGGCTACACGGTCTCGCCGTCCAAGCAGAACCCGTTCGTCGGCATCCTGCTCTCCCTGCTGCCCTTCGTGCTGATCGTGGTCGTGTTCCTGTTCCTGATGAATCAGATGCAGGGCGGCGGCTCCCGGGTCATGAACTTCGGGAAGTCCAAGGCGAAGCTCATCACCAAGGACACGCCCAAGACGACCTTCTCCGACGTCGCCGGGTCCGACGAGGCCGTCGAGGAGCTCCACGAGATCAAGGAGTTCCTCCAGGAGCCGGCCAAGTTCCAGGCCGTCGGCGCCAAGATCCCCAAGGGCGTCCTGCTCTACGGGCCTCCCGGCACCGGCAAGACCCTGCTCGCGCGTGCCGTCGCGGGCGAGGCGGGCGTCCCCTTCTACTCGATCTCCGGTTCCGACTTCGTCGAGATGTTCGTCGGTGTCGGTGCCTCCCGAGTCCGTGATCTGTTCGAGCAGGCCAAGGCGAACGCCCCGGCGATCGTCTTCGTCGACGAGATCGACGCGGTCGGCCGCCACCGCGGCGCCGGCCTCGGCGGCGGTCACGACGAGCGCGAGCAGACCCTGAACCAGCTCCTCGTCGAGATGGACGGCTTCGACGTCAAGGGCGGCGTGATCCTCATCGCCGCGACGAACCGGCCCGACATCCTCGACCCGGCGCTGCTGCGCCCGGGCCGCTTCGACCGGCAGATCGCCGTCGACCGCCCGGACATGCAGGGCCGTCTGGAGATCCTCAAGGTCCACCAGAAGGGCAAGCCGGTCGCGCCCGACGTCGACCTGTCGGCCATGGCCCGCCGTACCCCCGGTATGACGGGTGCCGATCTGGCCAACGTGCTGAACGAGGCCGCCCTGCTGACGGCCCGCAGCGACCAGAAGCTGATCGACAACCACATGCTCGACGAGGCGATCGACCGTGTGGTCGCGGGCCCGCAGAAGCGGACCCGGATCATGTCGGACAAGGAGAAGAAGATCACCGCGTACCACGAGGGCGGTCACGCCCTGGTCGCGGCGGCCTCGCCGAACTCCGATCCCGTCCACAAGATCACGATCCTGTCGAGAGGCCGTGCCCTCGGCTACACGATGGTGTTGCCGGACGAGGACAAGTACTCGACCACGCGCAACGAGATGCTGGACCAGCTGGCCTACATGCTGGGCGGCCGCGCGGCCGAGGAGCTCGTCTTCCACGACCCGACCACGGGTGCCGCCAACGACATCGAGAAGGCCACCGGTCTGGCCCGCGCGATGGTCACGCAGTACGGCATGACCGAGCGTCTCGGCGCGATCAAGTTCGGTGGCGACAACACCGAGCCCTTCCTCGGCCGTGAGATGTCTCACCAGCGCGACTACTCGGAAGAGGTCGCCGCGCTCGTGGACGAAGAGGTCAAGAAGCTCATCGAGACCGCGCACAACGAGGCCTGGGAGATCCTGGTCGAGAACCGCGACGTCCTCGACAACCTGGTGCTGCAGCTGCTGGAGAAGGAGACGCTGGGCAAGGAGGAGATCGCCGAGATCTTCGCCCCGATCGTCAAGCGCCCGCCCAGGCCCGCCTGGACCGGCTCCTCCCGCCGTACGCCGTCCACCCGTCCGCCGGTCCTCTCCCCCAAGGAGCTGGCTCTGACGAACGGGGCGAACGGCGCGACGCCGGCCATCTCCACCGTGAAGAGCACCGCGGCGGAGCCCGCCCCGGCGCCCGAGCGGACCCCGGAGGACCGCCCCGAGAGCTGATCTGAGCTCTCCCGGCGGTCCCGCCCCCGGAATGGATGCCGCGCCCCCCAGGTTTTAGCCTGGGGGGCGCGGCTTTCCGCCATATGTGCAGGCCGCACCGTGAAGGACACAGGAACGAGGCACCAGATGACCGACCCCGTGACGCTGGACGGCGACGGCCGGATCGGCGAGTTCGACGAGAAGCGCGCCGAGAACGCCGTACGTGAACTCCTGATCGCGGTCGGCGAGGACCCGGAGCGCGAGGGGTTGCGGGAGACGCCGGCGCGGGTGGCGCGGGCGTATCGGGAGCTGCTTGCAGGGCTGCGGCAGGAGCCCGAGGATGTTCTGACGACGACGTTCGACCTGGGGCACGACGAGATGGTCCTGGTGAAGGACATCGAGATCGTTTCCCTCTGTGAACATCATCTGCTGCCCTTCCACGGCGTAGCCCATGTGGGTTACATCCCGGCCGAGACCGGCAAGATCACAGGCCTCTCGAAGCTGGCACGTCTCGTCGAGGTGTTCGCCCGGCGGCCGCAGGTGCAGGAACGACTCACCACGCAGATCGCCGACTCGCTGATGAAGATCCTCGAGGCGCGGGGGGCCATCGTCGTGATCGAGGCGGAGCACATGTGCATGTCCGTGCGTGGCATTCGCAAGCCGGGGGCCAAGACCACGACGTCGGCGGTGCGCGGCCAGCTCCGGGACGCTACGACCCGAGCCGAGGCGATGAGCCTGATACTGGCGCGCTGACGCTGCGCGTCACACCGTCGGTGCGGCCCCCGCGCCGTCGTTCTCGTCGTCCTCCGGGAGCTTGCAGACGCGCTCCAGGAAGATGGCGGCCGCTATGACGCCGATGGCCGCGAGGACCGAGAAGCCGGCGTAGATGGCCTGGTCGCGGCGGGCGGGAACGTCGAGGGATTCCAGGAGGAAGACGCCGGTGCCGCCGTACATGCCGGCGACCAGGGCGGCGACCAGGGCGCTGGCGTGGCCGAAGACGACCGCGCGGGCCGCCATGAGGGGGTCGACACCCTTGGCCTCGGGGCGGCGCTCGCGCTGGGCCTTGAGCCGGGCGCGGATCGAGAGCGCCGTGGCCAGCAGGACCACGGCGATCACGGCCAGGACGATGGGGGCGGCCAGAGGGACGCTCGGGAGTGTTCCGACCGAGTTCCACAGGCGGGCGCCCGCCCAGGACAGGACTCCGGCCACGACGAAGACGCCGGCCAGCACCCGGATACGCAGCTCTCTCACGGTGTCCCTTCGGTTCCCCCGGCTTCCGGCCCGGTTCGCGGCCGTCTTGACCTTAACGGCTACTCGGGCAGCCGGAGTTCCAGGTCCGTGCGGGGCGCCACCCCGTCCCGGGTGACGGCGTCCAGCAGACCGGCGACCGGGCCGCGGCCGGGCAGCTGCGCCTCGGGGTCCAGGTCGTGCCAGGGGGCCAGGACGAAGGCACGTTCGTGGGCGCGGGGGTGGGGGAGGACGAGCTGCGGGTCGTCGGAGACGACATCGGCGTAGGAGACGATGTCGACGTCGAGGGTGCGGGGGCCCCAGTGCTCGTCCCGGACGCGGTGGAAGGCCTCCTCGACCGCGTGCGCGCGCTCCAGGAGCGAGGACGGCGGGAGAGTGGTCTTGAGGACCACGACGGCGTTGAAGTAGGCGGGCTGGCTGCCCGGGTCCACGCCCCAGGGCTCGGTCTCGTAGACCGGGGAGACGCCCTTGATGCGGAGGCCGGGCGTGTCGCCGAGGGCGTCCACGGCTCCCTGGAGGGTCTCCAGGCGGTTGCCCAGGTTGGACCCGAGAGCGACCACGGCCCATTTGGGGTTGGACAGGGTCGTGTCCGCGGCGTCGACCTTCTCGACGACGGAGGCGGGTACCGGCTGGACGGTCGGGTCGCTGGGACCCTTGATGAAGGGCGCGGTCATGCTCGGCTCCGGGTGATGGTGACGGTCACGTCGTCGAAGGGGACGGTGATCGGGGCGTCCGGCTTGTGGACGCAGACCTCGACCTCCTCCACTCCCTCGTGCTTCAGACAGACCTGGGCGATGCGCTCGGCGAGCGTCTCGATGAGGTCGACGGGCTCGCCCTGGACGACGGCCACGACCTCCTCCGCCACGATGCCGTAGTGCACGGTCTTCGCCAGGTCGTCGTCGGCCGCGGCCGGTCGGGTGTCCAGGCCGAGGACGAGGTCCACGACGAAGGCCTGGCCCTCTTCGCGTTCCCTGGGGAACACGCCGTGGTGCCCGCGGGCCTTCAGGCCGCGCAGCGCGACACGATCCACGCGAATCACTCCTGCAATCGTCGGTCAGGGCCGGTCGGTGCCGTGTGCGGTCGGCACACCGGCCTCGGTCGAATCTACCTGCGAGCACGGACGGGCCCGGGCCACGGGGGTGGGGGCTTCGGCCGGGCCCGGCAGGATTCATCCAGCGTTTCCCCTGGGGAACCCGTCGGTGCACAGGTTGGTAGCCGCCCCTACCCGGGGGCCCGTGATTCCAACCACTTCGTGGCGCCTACCCACTCAGGCGGGGGTGTCGTCCTGCTCGTCCTCACCGGTTTCGGCCAGGACCGGGGAAGCGTGGTGCGACCAGAGTTTCCACCCCTGGGGCGTGCGCCGGAACACGTTGGTGGCGACCACGAGCTGCCCGACGAGCGGGCCGAGCTCCTCGCCGGCGCCCTCGGGGGCGGGGCCGCCGCTGAGGATGTTCTCCGTGCAGGTCACCAGGGCGGTGTCGCCGGTGACCGAGACGTGCACATCGGTCAGGAAGAACTGGATGTAGTCGGTGTTCGCCATGATCAGCGCGTACGACCTCAGGACCTCGCCGCGGCCGGTCAGCACGGGCCAGCCGGGGTGCACGCAGGAGACCACGCCGGTGTCGGCCGGGTCGTGGTAGGTCTCGTCGACGCCCAGGTCGGCGGGGGTCAGCCAGAGCGACGCCAGTTCCTCGAAGTCGCCCTGCTCCAGTGCCTCGTAGAAGGCGGTGTTGGCGGCCTCGACCTGCTCGACGTCGGTGTGCGGGGCGCTCACCGGGCACCTTCCGCGCCGGTGCGCGGGCCGCGCGCCCCCGCGATGGCGCGGGCGACCCGGACCGCGTCCGCCGTGGCGCGCACCTCGTGGACGCGGACGGCCCAGGCGCCGGCGTGCGCCGCGAGCGCGGAGACGGCCGCGGTGGCCGCGTCGCGTTCGCGCGCGGGCGGCGGGGGGCCGTCGGGGCCGGCGAGGATCCGGCCGAGGAAGCGTTTGCGGGAGGCGGCGACGAGCAGCGGGTGGCCGAGGGCGAGGACCCGGTCGAGGCTCGCGAGGAGCGCGAGGTCGTGCTCGGCGTCCTTGGAGAAGCCGAGGCCGGGGTCGACGATGACGCGGTCGGGGGCGATGCCGCCGGCCAGGACGGCCTCCACGCGCGCGTGCAGCTCGTCGACGACTTCGGTGACGACGTCGGCGTACTCGCCCCTGACGTTGCCGCCCTGGAGGAAGCCGCGCCAGTGCATGACGACGAAGGGCGCTCCGGCATCGGCGACGGCCGGGATCATGCGGGGGTCGGCGAGGCCGCCGCTGACGTCGTTGACGAGGGCGGCACCGGCCGCGAGGGCCCGTTCGGCGACGGAGGCGCGCATGGTGTCCACGGATACGGTGACGCCCTCGGAGGCCAGGCCGCGGACGACGGGGACGACGCGGCGGAGTTCCTCGTCCTCGTCGACCCGGGTGGCGCCGGGGCGGGTGGACTCGCCACCCACGTCGACCAGGTCCGCGCCCTCGGCGACGAGGTCGAGGCCGCGTTTGACGGCGGCCGTGGTGTCGAAGAAGCGGCCGCCGTCGGAGAAGGAGTCGGGGGTGACGTTCACGACTCCCATGACCGCGCAGCGGTCCCGTTCCGGTAGGCCCGCCACGCGCCCGCGTCCGCTCAGGTTGCTCATATCTTCAGCGTAGGCCCAGGCGGGGGCCGTCAGGCGCTGCGGCCCGGGCGACGGCCCCGTGGGAGCGGCCCGGTCAGGCCGCCCGGACGTCCCGTTCCACGGTGGTGCCGTGGGCGCACGGGTGGTGGGCGGCCGGGCGCCGTCGGCGCAGGAAGCGCGGCAGGGGCGGGGCGAGGGTGACGAAGCCCTCGGCCTGCATGGCGGCGAAGCCGATGCGGGGCAGGTCGGCGGAGGCGCGGTAGACGACGAAGCGCGGCTCCCAGCGCGGCCGGAACTTGGCGTTGAACTTGTACAGCGACTCGATCTGGAACCAGCGGGAGAGGAAGACCAGCAGTCCGCGCCAGGCGCGCAGCACCGGTCCGGCGCCGATCTTCTCGCCGCGGGCCAGTGCCGCGCGGAACATGGCGAAGTTGAGGGAGACCCGCGCGATACCGAGCTTGGGGGCGGCCTGGAGGGCGGCCACGATGAGCAGTTCGTTCATGCCCGGGTCGGCCGAGCGGTCGCGGCGCATCAGGTCCAGGGAGACGCCGTCGGTGCCCCAGGGCACGAAGTGCAGGATCGCCTTCAGGTCGCCGTAGGGGCCCGGGTGCTCGTCCTGTTTGTGGGCGGTGGCGATGAGGCAGTCGCCGTCGGCAGGGTCGCCGACGCGGCCCAGTGCCATGGAGAAGCCGCGCTCGGTGTCGGTGCCGCGCCAGTCGTCGGCGGCCTGCCGGATGCGCTCCAGTTCGGCTTCGCCGACGTCACGGACACGTCGTACCCGGGTTTCGTAACCGGCGCGCTCGATGCGCTTGACCATCTGGCGCACGTTGCGCATCGCACGGCCGGCGAGGGAGAAATCCGCGACGTCCACCACCGCCTCGTCGCCCAGTTCGAGGGCGTCGAGCCCGGTCTCGCGGGTCCACACCTCGCCGCCGGTCTCGGAGCAGCCCATCACGGCGGGGGTCCAGGAGTGGGCCTTGGCCTCGTCCATGAACCGTTCGATGGCGCCGGGCCAGGCCTCGACGTCGCCGATCGGGTCGCCGCTGGCGAGCATCACGCCGGAGACCACGCGGTAGGTCACCGCCGCCTTGCCGCTGGGCGAGAAGACGACGGCCTTGTCGCGGCGCAGCGCGAAGTGGCCGAGGGAGTCGCGGCCGCCGTGCTGGTCCAGCAGGGCGCGCAGCCGGGCCTCGTCCTCCTCGGTGAGCCGAGCGGCCGGATGTTCGGGGCGGAAGGCCAGGTAGATGGTGGTGACCGCGGTGAGCAGGCCGAGGGCGCCGAGTGAGAAGGCGACGGTCCAGGAGGTGTTGCCCTGGTAGGCGACCGGGCCCTCGAAGCCGAACAGCCCGTAGATGACGTGGGTGATGCGGTCGGCGAGGCTGGGGTCGCCGACGATGCGCTCGCCGTGGACGCTGACGATGAGCAGCCCGAGCAGGAGCGAACCGGCGCTCATGAGCACGAAGTTGGCCAGGGCCCGCCAGCGGCTGCGAGGGTCGGGCAGGGCGTTGAACTGGTCGCGGTGGCGCAGCAGGGGAGCCAGCAGCGCCAGGGAGATCAGCACGCCCACCAGCGAGTGCCGGTAGGTGAACTGAGCGACGGCACCGGCCGGCAGGAGTGCCACCGCCGCCCGCCAGGCCCGGCGCTTGCCGCGCTTGAGGCCGTGGGCGAGCAGCAGCAACAGCACGCCGGTGCTGAGGGACAGGGCGGCCGCGAACGGGCCGAGCGCGCCGGGCAGGACCTCGGCGATGGCGTGCATGCGGCTGTGCCGGAAGCGGGGGAAGACGCCCGCGGCGATGTCCAGGACGCCCACCAGGGCGCAGGCTCTGCCGACGAGGACGGGGACGGCCTCGGGGCGTGGCCCGCGCAGTATCCGGCTCACCCGGCCCGGACGGGCCGCGCCGCTGCTGTGACGCGGAACCTCGCCCGACATTTCCTCATCTGTCCTGACAGACATCGCATCCCGTAGTTCTGCGAGAGACCTTGGATCCGGTGCCGATTCGGGCATCCGGCGACATTGCGCCCTCTAGGACGGTGTCTCGGGGGGAGAGGTTCACTCCCCACGTCAAAGCCGTTTCAAAGGCCAAGGAAAGTCCGGGACAAGCCCTTGCGAAGGTGTGATCGCGGGGCGGGCCCGGACGGAGAGCGCGGACAGGTAACCAACCCATGGGTCTGACGAGCAACAAGATGCTGGTGCTGGCGGTGCTGTCGGCCGTGCTGCTGTTCGCCGGCACGGTCTGGCTGTGGCCACGGATGGCCCGGCGCAGTTGGCCTGCCGTGGCCGGGCGTATCGGCCTGCTGCTGGGCACTCAGCTGGCGCTGTTCGCAGCGGTGGGCCTGGCCGCCAACCAGGCCTTCGGCTTCTACGCGAGCTGGGCGGACCTGTTCGGGCAGGAGAAGGACCAGGGCGTGGTCGTCGACCACGCGCCGGGCGGCGGTCCGCTGGAGGTGGTCGGCTCGCGCCGGGTGCCGGGGGCGGGCGGTGCGCTGCCCCGGGCCGGCGGCCGGGTCCAGCAGGTCGACATCGTGGGCCGCACGACGGACATCGCCACGCCCGCGTACGTCTATCTGCCGCCGGAGTACTTCCAGCCGCGGTACCGCACCCACAGGTTCCCGACGGCCGTCGTGCTGACGGGTTACCCGGGTACGGCGTCGGCGCTGGTGGAGAAGCTCCACTATCCGCGTACGGCCCTGGAACTGGCCCGGGCGGGCCGGGCGGAGCCGATGATCCTCGTGATGCTGCGGCCCACGGTGGCGCCGCCCCGGGACACGGAGTGCGTCGACATCCCGGGCGGTCCGCAGACCGAGTCGTTCTTCGCGAAGGATCTCCCCGACGCGTTGCGCACGCACTACAGAGTGGCCGAAAAGCCGGGCGGTCTGGGCATCATCGGCAACTCCACGGGCGGCTACTGCGCGTTGAAGATCGCCCTGCACCATCCCGGTGTGTACGCGGCCGGGGCGGGCTTGTCCGCGTACTACAAGGCGCCGGCCGACGCCACGACAGGCGATCTCTTCCAGGGCGACAAGGCGCTGCGGAATCGCGCGGACCTGTGGTGGTATCTCGCGCACATGCCCGCTCCCGATACGTCCCTGCTGGTCAGCAGCAGCAAGCTGGGCGAGACCAACTACCGGGACACGCTGGAGTTCATCGAGCGGGTGAAGGACACCGGGCGGACACGGATCTCGTCGATCATCCTCGAAAGCGGGGGGCACAACTTCAACACCTGGCGGCGCGAGATTCCGGCGGCGCTGGAGTGGATGAGCGGGCGGCTGGGCGGGCACTGAAAACGATCTTGGGAATTGGGCGGGCGGCCGATTCCGGTTCTTCCCGAGTTCTGATGCGGTGTGAACGTTTCGGTGTGGCTTTGTTTTTGCGGGGTGGCTCACCATGATTCGCCTACGCGCGGTAAGTTTCTGGCCATGCCACGTGGACGTCACCGCCATTCCCCGCCCCTGCACAGGATGCTCCCCCCGTCGGCGATCGCAGGCGTCTCCCTCGTCTGCGCCCTGGGGCCCTGGGTGTTCACGGAGCCGATGGTGCTCCGCGGTCTGGCCGCGGCCGCCGCGGCGACGGCGGTCATCGGCGCGGTCGTGCTGCGCCGTTGGGACACCCAGGCGGGCAAGCGCGTCGCCGACCTCACGCGCGCGCGTGCGAGCGACGAGTGGCGCTTCGAGGAGCGGGTCGCCGAGCTGGAGGCCGACCTCGAGGAGTCCCGCGAGCTGCGCGTGAAGCTGGAGCAGCGGCTGCGCGCCAAGCGCACGGAACTGGCCGGGCTGCGCAACGAGCACGCCGCGCTGCTGCGCCGGTACGCCACGGCGGAGGCCGAGCGCGCGAGCGTCCTGGAGGAACGCCGGGTGCTCGAGATAGAAGCGACGGTTCCGGTTCGGGCCGCGCTGCCGGCGGGGGCGTCGGACACCGCGGACGCTTCGACGGAGCCGGACGGGACGCCTGCCGCTCTCACCGCCGAGGAGGAGGCCGCGGTTCCCGCCGTGTTCTCGCCCGAGGGTTCCCGGCTGTTCCTGCGGGCCGCGGCGGCACTCGCCCGGTTCGACGGTGAGACGGTCCCGGACCCGGACGGTGGCGGTGACGGTGACGGCGTACCGAAGAGCGAGGACGCGGAGCCCGCGCAGGAGCCGAAGCAGGAGCAAGCCGAACCGCGGGAGCAGGTGCGGGAGGACGAGCCGCAGGGGCCGTCCGAGGCGGCCGACGGGCACGAGCGCGCGACCGCCGAGACGTCCGTGGGGGCCGCTGAGGCGTCGAGGGCGCCGGGCGAGGGCCCCGTAGCGGCCGCTGAGGCCTCGGGGGCGGCCGGCGAGGACTCCGCAGCGCCCGCTGAGAACGCGGTACCGGCCGCTGGGACCGGGCAACTGCCGGAGGCCGTGCGGTCCGGGCGGGCGGCCCGGCCCGAGCAGCCCGCAGGCCGGCTCGCCGGTCACTACACCGTGCCGACCGCCGTGGCCGTCGCGCCGCAGGCACCGGTGCGGCGTCCGCTGGCCGAGGGCGGGTTCGACTTCTTCGGCACGAAGGCCGGCACGTCGCACGCCGCCCTGGAGGCCGTGCAGAACGAGGACCTCGCCGATGTCGTCGGCCAGGAGGCGCTCGCCCTGCACAAGGCCGAGACCGAGGCCCGCTACAAGCCGGCCGACGAGGAGTCGCGCGGCATCGGTCAGGTCATCGACCTGACGGCGCACGACGAGACGGAGCAGATCGACGTACAGGGGCTGCGGAGCGCGGTGTCCTGAGGCCTGGCCGGACGGAGGGCCCCTCGGCTACGGCCGGGGGGCCCTCGGCTTTCGGATGGTCAGGTCATGCCATCCAGCGGTCCGGCCGCGCGTCCCGCCGCCCCGTCCGGGACCGCTCCGCCTGTGCCGCCAGCAACGCGCGCGCCTCACCGGCCTCCCGCAGCCGGGCCCGCACCGTCTTGTTCGCCCCCGTGTCCACACACACGTCGGCGACGCCCCGGGCCCGCTCCCACGGCCCCTGCGTCATCCGTACGCTCTGCACCTTGGCGTGCGGCACCAGCGCCAGGCTCCGCCGCAGCAGCCCCGACCGGGCCGCGAACACCGTGTCCGTGACGGCGAGTCCGTACCCGCGCCACCACAGCGGCACGCACCAGCGGGCGCTGCGCGGCGCCGGCGACAGGGCCGCGGGCTCCGGCACGCTCACCCCGGGCAGCACCCGGGCGACGACGTCCTCGGCGATCTCGCGCGGAGCGACCGGCACCAGCACGGAGTTGGACGAGCCCGCCACGTCCAGTTCCACGCGCACCCAGCCGCGCCGCCGCCACAGCAGCGGTTCGACGATCCGCACGGTCTGGACGCGTCCCGGCGGCACCGTCTCGTGTGCCCGGTCCAGCAGCCCGTGGTCGATGCGCAGCCCGTCGGGCGACTCGCCCACCGTCCAGTCGTACTCGGTGACGAACCGGCCGACGCTGCTCGCACCCGCCGCGCCCAGCAGCGGCAGGGCGACCGCGAGGACCGTCCACAGGCTGTGGGTGAGCAGCCACAGCACCGGCGGGACGACGAGCGCCGCGGCCAGCGACACCCAGGTCGCGCCCGTCAGCACCAGTGACAGTGCGAGGACGCCCGGCGGCACCCGCAGCAGCTGCCGGGACGGGGCCTCGCCGACCTCGTGCGCGGTCTCGGGTGCGAAACCGGCCGCCCGGGCGAGCAGTTCGGCCCGCAGGGTCCGTGCCTCGTCCGCGCCGAGGAAGGCCAGTTCGTCCTTCTTGTCGGTGCCTATGACGTCGAGTTTGAGCTTGGCGACACCTGCCACCCGGGCCAGCAGCGGCTGGGTGACGTCGATGGCCTGGATCCGCTCCAGCCGGATGTGCGCGGTGCGCCGGAAGACCAGTCCGGTACGGATGCGCAGTTCGGTCCCGGTCACCGCGAAGTGAGTGAACCACCAGGAGCAGAAGCCGTAGAGAGCGGCGGCCGGGACGAGCACGGCGAGGCCGATCAGCAGCGTGGTCGTCGTCAGCCGGGTCAGATGGCGCTGCGCCCCGTCGGGGTCGTGCACGGCCCAGCCGATGAGCACGGCGACCGGTGCCCAGGCGCGGCGCAGCGGGGTGACGGGGTGCAGCCGCCGCTCGGTGACCTCGGCGGCGGCCTCTGAGGCCTCGGCTGCCCCGGGCGCCGTCACAGCCCCGCCGACCGGGCTTCGCCCAGCTCGGTGAGCCGGTCCCGCAGCCGTTCCGCCTCGGCCGGGTCCAGGCCGGGGATGGTCGCGTCGGTCGCCGCGGCGGCCGTGTGCAGCTGCACGCTGGCCAGCCCGAAGTGCCGCTCGACGGGCCCGGAGGTGACCTCGACCAGCTGCATCCGCCCGTACGGCACGACCGTCTCCTCGCGCCACAGCACGCCACGGCTGATCAGCAGGTCGTCGGCGCGCTCGGCGTACCGCCAGGACCGCCAGTTGCGCTCGGTCATCACCCAGCCCCAGGCCATCAGCGCCAGCGGCGGCAGCGCGAAGGCGGCCCAGGCGGGCCCGGCCAGCAGGCCCGGCAGCAGCCCGGCGGCCAGGGCGATCAGCCCGAGCCACACCACCAGCAGCAGCCGGCGCATCTTCAGCAGACCGGGCGGCAGCGCGATCCACACCGGCTCGTGCTCCACGGCCTCGATCGTGCCCTGCGGCCCGTCCGGCCCCGCCTCGTGCGGACTCCCCGTATCCATGGGGCCAGGGTACGTAGGAGAGACTGTGTCCATGACTCCTACGACGGAGACCATGGTCGGAATCGGCGGCGCCGCGGAGAGCACCGACATGGTGCTCAACATCGGGCCGCAGCACCCGTCCACCCATGGCGTGCTGCGGCTGAAGCTCGTCCTGGACGGCGAGCGCATCAGCCACGCGGAGCCGGTGATCGGCTACATGCACCGCGGCGCGGAGAAGCTGTTCGAGGCGCGCGACTACCGCCAGATCATCATGCTCGCCAACCGCCACGACTGGCTGTCGGCGTTCTCCAACGAGCTGGGCGTGGTCCTCGCCGTGGAGCGAATGCTCGGCATGGAGGTCCCGGAGCGCGCGGTCTGGCTGCGCACGCTGCTCGCCGAGCTGAACCGGGTGCTCAACCACCTCATGTTCCTCGGCTCGTACCCGCTGGAGCTCGGCGGGATCACCCCGATCTTCTACTCCTTCCGGGAGCGCGAGGAGCTCCAGCACGTCATGGAGGAGGTCTCCGGCGGGCGGATGCACTACATGTTCAACCGGGTGGGCGGCCTCAAGGAGGACCTGCCGG
This sequence comes from Streptomyces sp. NPDC057424, assembly GCF_042803315.1. Lineage (NCBI taxonomy): Bacteria > Bacillati > Actinomycetota > Actinomycetes > Kitasatosporales > Streptomycetaceae > Streptomyces > Streptomyces sp. NPDC057424. Next base: position 30,809 of record NZ_JBHVCP010000011.1, on the reverse strand, counting down.
CCGGGTGGACCACGCGCGCGCGTGCCGCCGTCGCCGACGTCCGCTCCCGCATGGACCGCTTCGACGACCTGGTGCTCGGCAACGAGATCTTCCGGGGCCGCACCCGGGGCGTCGGCACCCTCACCGCCGAGGCCGTGCACGCCTACGGGGTCAGCGGGCCGATCGGCCGCGCCTCGGGCGTCGACTTCGACCTGCGCCGGGACGAGCCGTACCTCGCCTACGGCGAGCTGGGCGACGTCCTGAAGGTCGTCACCCGGCAGGAGGGCGACTGCCTCGCCCGCTTCGAGTGCCTCCTGGAGCAGACGAACAACGCGCTCGACCTGGCCGACGCCTGCCTCGACCGGCTCGCCGAGCTGCCGCCCGGGCCGGTCAACCAGCGGCTCCCGAAGGTCCTCAAGGCACCCGAGGGCCACACGTACGCGTGGACCGAGAACCCCCTCGGGATCAACGGCTACTACCTGGTCAGCAAGGGCGAGAAGACCCCGTACCGGCTGAAGCTGCGCTCGGCGTCGTACAACAACATCCAGGCGCTGACCGAGCTGCTGCCGGGGACGCTGGTCGCGGACATGGTGGCGATCCTGGGGTCGATGTTCTTCGTGGTCGGGGACATCGACAAGTAGGGGCTCAGGCGCGGAACGGGTCCGGGATCCCGACCGGCTGGACCAGCCACCCGAAGTCGCCCAGCCCGCCCGCCGCGGTGAGCTCGGCGGCCTCCCCGGCGCTCGCGAGGCCGCGTACGTACGCGGCGGGGTCGGTGGAGGCCAGCGTGAGCGGGGGCCGTGCGCCGGTCACGCCCAGGGCGCGCAGCGCCTCGCGCTGGGGAAGCACGTGCCCGCCGGGCAGCGCGCACGCGTCCAGGGCCACATGGGCGGTGATGTCGCAGGAGCCGTCCGGCACCGGTGTGGTCTCGCGGCCTTCCCGGAACCCGGTGAGCGTCCCGAACGGCGGCCGGGTGCCCGCCGTGTGCCCGTAGTCCACGGCGACGGCGAGCCCCCGCCGGAGCGTCGCGGCCGCCGCGGCCCAGGCCTCGTCCCGGGGCAGGCCGATCTCGGCCCGCAGCCCCTCCTCGCCGGGCAGCGGCCACCAACGCTCCAGCCACCGCGCCCGCGCCCCGTCCACCGGCTCCCCGAGCCGCTCGGTCCCGTCCTCCCGGACCAGCACCCGCCGCGCGACGCCCGCGGAGTCCACCTCCGCGACGTCCACGGGGACGTTGTCCAGCCATTCGTTGGCGAACAGCAGCCCGGTCGTCCCCTCCGGCGGCCCGGCCAGCCACTCGATCCGGTGATCGAGACCGGCGGGCCGCTCGGCGATCTCCACGGCGTACGCGCGCGTGCGGGCCGCCACGTCGGCGGGGAGTGCGGCGAGCACCCCGCCCGTCAGCTCGCCCCGCCCGGCGGCCATGTCGACGAAGTCGAGGACCTCGGGCCGCCCCAGCGCCTCGTCGACCCGGCACAGCAGCAGCGCCACGGCCCCGGCGAACAGCGGCGACGCGTGCACGGAGGTGCGGAAGTGCCCGGCCGGCCCCTCGGCCCCGGCCCGCCGGTAGAAGCCGTCCGGCGCGTACAGCGCGTCCTGCGCCGCCGCGCGCCACCCGCGCCACTGGTCCCTGGTTCCCGCAGTCACCGGCCCAGGCTAAGCGCACGCAACGTACGCAACTCCACCTTGCGGAGTATGCGCGCCCGGTACGGATCGGCCCTCCGGTTGACCCCTGCACCTATCCCGCTTCCCTACGCTGGGTTACGTGCAGCGCCTCTATGACTTTCTCCGCAGGCACCCGATGTGGGTCGACGGCACCTGGGCCGTCGTCCTCCTCGGGATTTCGGTACTGGGCGGAGCGGCGGGCGAGCAGATCGGCCCGTGGGCCGCCGTCATTCCGATCACGCTGCTGCTGAGCCTCGTGGTCGCGCTGCGGCGCCGGATGCCGGAGAAGATGCTGCTGCTCGCGGCCGCGGTCGGCGTGGCGCAACTGGTCACCGATGTCGCGATCCTGCCCGCCGACTTCGCCATGCTCGTGATCGTCTACACGGTCGCGGCGGAAGGCGCCCGCTGGGCCTCCCGCTTCGCACTGATCGCCGGCCTGTGCGCGGCCCCCCTGGCGCAGCTGCGCTGGTCGAACGAGCAGACGGGCGTGGCCGGCGACATCGCCCTGGCCGTCCTCCAGACCGTCCCCTTCGCCCTCGCCTGGGTGCTCGGCGACTCCATCCGCACCCGGCGGGCCTACTTCGCGCAGCTGGAGGAGCGGGCCGCCCGCCTGGAGAAGGAGCGCGAGGCGCAGTCCAAGGTCGCCGTAGCCGCCGAACGGGCCCGGATCGCCCGCGAGTTGCACGACGTCGTCGCGCACAACGTCTCGGTGATGGTGGTCCAGGCCGACGGCGCCGCCTACGTCCTCGACGCCGCGCCGGACCAGGCGAGGAAGGCCCTGGAGACCATCTCCTCCACCGGCCGCCAGGCCCTCGCCGAGATGCGCCGCCTGCTCGGCGTGCTGCGCACCGGCGAGCACCAGGAGGCCGGAGAGTACGTGCCGCAGCCCGACGTGCGGCAGATCGAGGACCTCGTCGAGCAGTGCCGCGGTTCCGGGCTGCCCGTCGACTTCAAGGTCGAGGGCACGCCCCGCCCGCTGCCCAGCGGCGTCGAGCTCACCGCCTACCGCATCGTGCAGGAGGCGCTCACCAACACCCGCAAGCACGGCGGCCCCAACGTGGGTGCGAGCGTCCGCCTGGTCTACTTCGACGACGGCCTCGGCCTGCTCGTCGAGGACGACGGCAAGGGCGCCCCGCACGAGCTGTACGAGGAGGGCGGGTTCGACGGCCAGGGCCACGGTCTGATCGGCATGCGCGAGCGGGTCGGTATGGTCGGCGGCACCCTGGACGCGGGCCCGCGCCCGGGTGGAGGCTTCCGCATCAGTGCCCTGCTGCCGCTCAAGCCCGCGCACTGACGCTGGCACACGCCCCACTGACACCTGTAACGACCCCGATAGGGAAGAGGCCCGATGACGATCCGCGTGATGCTCGTCGACGACCAGGTGCTGCTGCGCACCGGGTTCCGGATGGTGCTCGCCGCCCAGCCGGACATGGAGGTCGTGGCCGAGGCGGGCGACGGCGTCGAGGCCCTCCGGGAACTGCGGACGACCGAGGTCGACGTGGTGCTGATGGACGTCCGCATGCCGAAGCTCGACGGGGTGGAGACGACCCGCCGGATCTGCGCGGACACCGACCCGCCGAAGGTGCTCATCCTGACCACCTTCGACCTCGACGAGTACGCCTTCTCCGGGCTGAAGGCGGGCGCCTCCGGCTTCATGCTCAAGGACGTGCCGCCGGCCGATCTCCTGGCCGCGATCAGGGCCGTGCACAGCGGCGACGCGGTCGTGGCGCCCACCACCACCCGGCGGCTCCTGGACCGCTTCGCGCCGATGCTGCCGGGCACCGAGCAACCCCGGCACAAGGAGCTGGAGCGGCTCACCGACCGCGAGCGCGAGGTGATGGTGCTGGTCGCGCAGGGCCTGTCCAACGGTGAGATCGCGGCCCGGCTGGTGCTGTCGGAGGCGACCGTGAAGACGCACGTGGGCCGCATCCTGACCAAGCTGGGGCTCAGGGACCGGGTGCAGGTCGTGGTACTGGCCTACGAGACGGGGCTGGTGCGGGCCGGCGGGCACGGCTGACCCGCACCCGGCCGCGCCCGGGTCCCTCGGCGAGCCCGCCCCGCCCGCGTCGGGCACGCACGACCGGCGGGTCGTACGGGAGTGGCGCGACGAACGGCGGTTCCGCGCGGTCCTCGCCGGCCGTCCGGTCCGCCCCCCGGCTCCGGGACGCCCTGAACCGGTGGCGGCGGCGCCCTACCTGAGCTGCTCCGGCAGCCGGGCCACGAACTCCGCCACCGCCGCCTTCACGTCCTCGGCGGTCCACTCCAGCCCGGCGGCCCGCACATGCACCTCCGTGCGCGCGAGCCCCGGCCCGCCCCGGTCCCAGGCACTGCCGAACAGCACGGCCCCCGTCTCCTCCACCGTCCGCACCGCCGCCTCCGCGAGGACGTCCGGCTCGTACGGCAGCCACACCTGGAAGTCGTGGGTGTGCGGCACCTCCGGGTGCACGCGCGCCCACGGCACCCCGGCCGCCGCGAACCCCTCACGCAGGGCGGCGGCCACCACGCGCGCGTGGGCCACGTACTCCGGCAGCCGGGGCAGCTGCCGCTCCAGCCCGACCAGCGCCGACAGGGCCGTGGGGAACTGCTGGAAGACCATCCCGCCGTACCGGTGCCGCCAGGTCCTCGCCTCCTCGACGAGCTCCCTCGGACCCGCCAGCGCCGCGCCGCCGAACGCCTCCAGGGACTTGTAGAACGACACGTAGACGCTGTCGGCCAGACCCGCGATCTCCTCCAGGGGCCGGCCGAAGTGGACGGTCGACTCCCAGAGGCGGGCCCCGTCGAAGTGCACCACCGCGTCCCGGTCCCGCGCGGCCTGAACGACCGCGGTGAGCTCCTCCCAGGCGGGCAGCACGAAACCGACGTCCCTGAGGGGCAGTTCCAGCATCAGCGCCCCGAAGGGCTCCTCGAAGTCGCGCACCTCGGCGGCGGTCGGCAGCCGCGGCTCCTCGGTGAGCCGCACCGGGCGAAGGCCCCCGACCTCGCTGAACGCGTTCCGCTCGTGCACCTCGGGATGGCTGAGCGCGTGCAGGGCGACGGTCGGGTTCCCGGTGCGGCCCGCCCAGCAGCGCAGGGCCACCTGCTGGGCCATCGTGCCCGTCGGGAAGAACACGGCGGCCTCGGTGCCGAGCAGCCCGGCCACCTTCGTCTCCAGCGCCTCGACGACACCGCCGCCGTAGATGTCGGACAACTCGTCCAGGTCGTGGACGCCCTCCGCCTCCTCCAGCACCGCCAGGCGCTCCCGGAGGGTCATGTGGAAGCCGAAGCGCGCGAACACCCGCCGTGCCGTGCGATGGGCGGCCAGCCGCCGCTCCCGCAGCCGTGCGCCCGGGTCCTCGTCCGTCACCTGATCGTCGCGTTCCGCCGTATCGGTCATGCTCCGGATCCTCTCCCGCGCGCGGGGGACCGGGCATCCGCATTTCCCTGCGCCGTTCCGGGAACGCCGCAGGGGTGTGCACAGCCTGTGGACAACCGAACGCCCCTCGAACCGATCGCGTTAACATGACGAGAAATCGTCCGGTACCCGGAGCGGACTGGAACGGGAAGGCCGCCGTCGAGTGAACACAACCCCACAGCCAGACCCCAAGGACCGTCCCGCGCGGCTCACCGTCGGCGTCGTCGGCGCCGGCCGCGTGGGTCCCGCGCTGGCGGCGTCCCTGCAGCTCGCCGGGCACCGCCCGGTCGCCGTCTCCGCCGTCTCGGACGCCTCCCGGCGCCGCGCCGGGCAACTGCTGCCCGACGTGCCCGTGATGCCGCCCGCCGAGGTCCTCCAGCGGGCCGACCTGGTGCTGCTGACCGTTCCCGACGACGCCCTGCCCGACCTGGTCACCGGCCTCGCCGACACCGGGTCCGTACGACCCGGGCAGCTCCTCGTCCACACCTCGGGGCGCTACGGCGCCCGGGTCCTCGACCCCGCCCTGCGCGCGGGCGCCCTGCCGCTCGCCCTGCACCCCGCGATGACCTTCACGGGCACGCCCGTGGACGTCCAGCGGCTGGCCGGCTGCTCCTTCGGCGTCACCGCCCCCGAGGAGCTGCGCATGGCCGCCGAGGCCCTCGTCATCGAGATGGGCGGCGAGCCGGAGTGGATCGCCGAGGAGAACCGGCCGCTCTACCACGCGGCGCTCGCCCTGGGCGCCAACCACCTGGTCACGCTGGTCGCCCAGTCCATGGAGCTGCTGAGCGCGGCCGGCGTCGCCGCCCCGGACCGGATGCTCGGCCCGCTGCTCGGCGCGGCCCTGGACAACGCCCTGCGCTCCGGCGACGCGGCCCTCACCGGCCCGGTCGCGCGCGGTGACGCGGGCACGGTCGCCGCGCACGTCACCGAGCTGCGCCGGCACGCCCCGCAGACCGTCGCCGGTTACCTGGCGATGGCCCGCGCGACCGCCGACCGGGCCCTGGCCCACGGCCTGCTGAAGCCGGAACTCGCCGAGGACCTCCTCGGGGTACTCGCCCACGGGACCGACGGCACCGAAGGGGACGCCCGATGACCACCACCCTGCTGCGCACCGCCGGGGAACTGCACGCACGCGCGCGTGCGGGCCGCCGGGCCGTGGTGATGACCATGGGCGCGCTGCACGAGGGCCACGCCACGCTGGTCCGCACCGCGCGCGGCATCGCAGGCTCGGACGGCGAGGTCGTCGTCACCGTCTTCGTCAACCCGCTCCAGTTCGGCCAGGGCGAGGACCTCGACCGCTACCCGCGCACCCTGGACGCCGACCTCGCGCTCGCCGGGCAGTCGGGCGCCGATGTCGTGTTCGCGCCCTCCGTGGACGAGGTCTACCCGGGCGGCGAGCCCCAGGTCCGCGTCACCGCGGGCCCCATGGGCGAGCGCCTGGAGGGCTCCTCCCGCCCCGGGCACTTCGACGGCATGCTCACCGTCGTCGCCAAGCTGCTGCACCTGACCCGCCCCGATGTCGCCCTGTACGGCCAGAAGGACGCCCAGCAGCTCGCCCTGATCCGCCGCATGGTGCGGGACCTGAACTTCGGCGTGGAGATCGTCGGCGTGCCCACCGTCCGCGAGGAGGACGGCCTGGCCCTGTCCAGCCGCAACCGCTACCTGTCGGCCGCGGAGCGGCGCACCGCCCTCGCCCTGTCCGGGGCCCTGTTCGCGGGCCAGGACCGCCATGCCGCGCAGGAGGCGCTGCGTGCCCGGGCCCGCGAAGTTCCCGCCACACGCGCGCGTGCCGAGGCGCTCAGCGCCATAGGGGAGTCCCGCGCGGCGGCCGACGCGCACGCCGTGGCGACGGCCGTCCCGGGCGGCCCGGCCGCCGTACGCGCCGCCGCCCGCCAGGTACTCGACGAGGCCGCCCGCCTCGACCCGCCGCTCGCGCTGGACTACCTCGCCCTGGTCGACCCGTCCGACTTCACCGAGATCGGGGACGACTTCACCGGCGACGCGGTCCTCGCCGTCGCCGCCCGGGTCGGGGCGACCCGGCTGATCGACAACGTCCCCCTCACCTTCGGAAGCTTCGGAGCCGCCTCGTGACCACCACAGGCATACGACTGCACGCCCCCGCCGCCGGGTGGTCCATCGCCGCGGACGTGGTCGTCGTCGGCTCCGGCGTCGCCGGGCTGACCGCGGCGCTGCGCTGCGAGGCCGCGGGCCTGCGGACGGTCGTCGTCACCAAGGCGCGTCTCGACGACGGCTCCACCCGCTGGGCCCAGGGCGGCATCGCCGCGGCCCTCGGTGAGGGCGACACTCCCGAGCAGCACCTCGAGGACACCCTGGTCGCGGGCGCCGGCCTGTGCGACGAGGACGCGGTCCGCCTCCTCGTCACCGAGGGCCCCGACGCCGTACGCCGCCTCATCGAGACCGGCGCCCGGTTCGACGAGTCCTCCGAGGGCGGACTGGAACTCACCCGCGAGGGCGGCCACCACCGCCGCCGCATCGCCCACGCCGGCGGCGACGCCACCGGCGCCGAGATCTCCCGCGCCCTGGTCGACGCGGTACGCGCGCGGGGCATGCGCACCGTCGAGAACGCGCTCGTCCTGGACCTCCTCACGGACGCCGAGGGCCGCACCGCCGGCGTCACCCTGCACGTCATGGGGGAGGGCCAGCACGACGGCGTCGGGGCCGTGCACGCCCCCGCGGTGGTCCTCGCGACGGGCGGCATGGGCCAGGTCTTCTCCGCCACCACCAACCCGTCGGTGTCGACGGGCGACGGCGTGGCGCTCGCGCTCCGGGCGGGCGCGGAGGTCAGCGACCTGGAGTTCGTCCAGTTCCACCCGACCGTGCTGTTCCTGGGCCCGGACGCGGAGGGCCAGCAGCCCCTGGTCTCCGAGGCCGTACGCGGCGAGGGCGCCCATCTGATCGACGGCGACGGCGTGCGCTTCATGGTCGGACAGCACGAACTCGCCGAACTCGCCCCCCGCGACATCGTCGCCAAGGGCATCATGCGCCGCATGCAGGAGATGGACGCCGAGCACATGTTCCTCGACGCCCGGCACTTCGGCGCCGCGATGTGGGAGCACCGCTTCCCGACCATCCTCGCCGCCTGCCGCGCCCACGGCATCGACCCGGTCACCACCCCCGTCCCGGTCGCCCCGGCCGCCCACTACGCCTCCGGCGGCGTCCGCACCGACTCGCGCGGCCGTACGACCGTGCCCGGCCTGTACGCGTGCGGCGAGGTCGCCTGCACCGGCGTGCACGGAGCCAACCGCCTGGCGTCCAACTCCCTGCTCGAAGGCCTCGTCTACGCCGAGCGCATCGCGGCCGACATCGCGGCGGCCGGCCTCCCCGCGCGCGTGCCCCAGCCGGCCCCGCACCCGGAGATCCCCGAGCACCCCCTGCAGACCCCGGAGGCGCGCTTCACGATCCAGCGGATCATGACGAGCGGGGCGGGCGTCCTGCGCTCGGCCGGCTCGCTCACCCAGGCCGCCGACCAGCTCCAGCGTCTGCACACCGACGCCCGGGAGGCCCTCGCCGAGAACGGCAAGACGGCCGAGCCCGGCGTGGACACCTGGGAGGCCACCAACCTCCTGTGCGTGGCCCGCGTCCTGGTCGCCGCCGCCCTGCTGCGCGAGGAGACCCGGGGCTGCCACTGGCGCGAGGACCGCCCCGAGCGCGACGACACCACCTGGCGCCGCCACGTCGTCGTACGCCTGAACCCGGACCGCACGCTGGCCGTGCACACCACGGACACCACACACTTCCCTACGACTTTCCCGCCCCAGGCCCCCCAGGAGCAGTGACCGACGTGAGCACCCCCGACCTTCCCCTCGCCTCCTCCGGAGGCTGCGGAGACGGCTGCGCCTGTGGCGCGGACGACGAGGCATACCTGGAGTGCGGCCTGGACCCCGCACTCGCCCAGCTCCTGGCCGAGGCCGGACTCGACCCCGTCGAGGTCGAGGACATCGCCAACGTGGCCCTCCAGGAGGACCTGGCGCACGGCGTGGACGTGACGACGGTGGCGACCATCCCCGAGGACGCGGTGGCCACGGCCGACTTCACCGCACGCGAGGCGGGCACGGTGGCCGGCCTGCGCGTCGCCGAGGCGGTCATCTCGGTGGTCTGCGAGGAGGAACTGGAGATCGAGCGCCACGCGGAGGACGGCGACCGTGTCGCAGCGGGCCAGAAGCTCCTCTCCGTCACCACCCGCACCCGCGACCTCCTCACGGCCGAGCGCAGCGCGCTGAACATCCTGTGCCGCCTGTCGGGCATCGCGACGGCGACGCGCGCGTGGGCGGACGTCCTGGACGGCACGAAGGCCAGGGTCCGCGACACCCGCAAGACCACGCCGGGCCTGCGCTCGCTGGAGAAGTACGCGGTCCGCTGCGGCGGCGGCGTCAACCACCGCATGTCCCTCTCGGACGCGGCCCTCGTCAAGGACAACCACGTGGTCGCCGCGGGCGGCGTCGCCCAGGCCTTCCAGGCGGTACGCGAACGCTTCCCCGACGTCCCCGTCGAGGTCGAGGTCGACACCCTGCACCAGCTCCGCGAGGTCCTGGACGCCGGCGCCGACCTGATCCTGCTGGACAACTTCACGCCGGGCGAGTGCGAGGAGGCCGTCGCGATCGTCCAGGGCCGCGCCGCCCTGGAGGCCTCGGGCCGCCTCACCCTCGCCAACGCCGGGGCGTACGCGGACACCGGCGTCGACTACCTGGCCGTCGGGGCCCTCACGCACTCCTCGCCGATCCTGGACATCGGCCTCGACCTGCGGCCGGCGGAGTAGGGGCGGTACGGGCCATGCTGCTGACGATCGACGTGGGAAACACCCACACCGTGCTCGGACTGTTCGACGGCGACGAGATCGTCGAACACTGGCGCATCTCCACGGACGCGCGCCGCACCGCCGACGAGCTGGCGGTCCTCCTCCAGGGCCTGATGGGCATGCACCCGCTCCTCGGCGACGAACTGGGCGACGGCATCGACGGCATCGCCATCTGCGCCACCGTCCCCTCGGTGCTGCACGAGCTCCGCGAGGTGACGCGGCGCTACTACGGCGACGTACCCGCCATCCTCGTCGAACCGGGCGTCAAGACGGGCGTGCCGATCCTCATGGACAACCCCAAGGAGGTCGGCGCCGACCGCATCATCAACGCGGTCGCGGCGGTCGAGCTCTACGGCGGCCCGGCCATCGTCGTCGACTTCGGCACGGCGACGACGTTCGACGCGGTCAGCGCGCGAGGGGAGTACGTCGGCGGGGTCATCTCGCCCGGCATCGAGATCTCCGTGGAGGCCCTGGGCGTCCGCGGCGCCCAGCTCCGCAAGATCGAGGTGGCCCGGCCGCGCAGTGTCATCGGCAAGAACACGGTCGAGGCGATGCAGTCCGGCGTGATCTACGGGTTCGCCGGCCAGGTCGACGGCGTGGTCGGCCGCATGGCCCGCGAGCTGTCGGACGACCCCGACGACGTCACCGTCATCGCGACGGGCGGGCTGGCACCGATGGTCCTGGGCGAGTCGTCGGTGATCGACGAGCACGAGCCGTGGCTGACGCTGGTCGGGCTGCGGCTGGTGTACGAGCGGAACGTGTCGCGCATGTGAGTCCCTGCGGGGCCGGGCGGGGCCGCCCGGCCCTGTCGCGGACGTGGCCGCCCGCCGTGGGACGCCACGCTCGCGGCATCCCGCAGGGCCTGCCGTCCGGATCACGCCGGTGAGACGCCGCCGATTCCCCGCGACCTGATCCGGACGACAGCCCCTGGGCGGGACGAGTGGTCCCGCACGCCACACCCGCTCCCTATGCGAGATTTGTCTGATTAGCGCGTATCGTCGCCGCATGCCCACGCCATACGGATCCCGCGGCGGCATGGCGTTCGGCGTGGAGGAGCTGCGTGTGCTCCGCCGCGCTCTCGCCCTCGCCCTCCACCCCACCCCCGCCTCGGCCGACGACGTCCAGGACTGTCTCCGTCTCGCAGAGTCGCTCGACGAGGCGCTGCGGGAGGGGGCCAGGCTGCGTGCCTTCCTCGTGGCCGACCTGGGCCGGTACCGCGCCGCCCTCCCTGGTACCGCCGCCGGCTACCTCGCCCTCCTGGACGAGGCGCTGGGCGCCGGCTACCGCCCCGTGCCCGACGACCTCGCCGCCCTCCGCGCCCTGCGCGGCAACCCCACCGCAGCGGCCCTCCTGGACCGCTGCGCGGTCACCCCCGTCACCACAGCCCTTCCCCCCGCGGCCACCGTCCCCGGTTCCCGCACCCGCCTCCTGGCCCTCCCCGGGGGCCGCCGCGCCCCCACCGGCCACTCCGCCGGGGGCGGTACGGAGAAGCAGCCCGAGAAGAAGCCCGCCCGCAAGCCGCCCGCCCCCAAGCCGGCGCCGGCCCCCGCCCCCGGCACCCCGAAGCCCTCCCGCCCGATCCCCACCCCGGGCGAGGTCTTCCCGCGTCGCAAGCCGGCCCCGCCACCCCCCTCGAACCCCCGGCAGCTCGCCGCGGGCTGACGTGGCTACCCTGGATCCATGGACTACGTCTCCGCGCTCCTGCCCCCGGCCGTCATGGCCGTCTTCTTCATCGGCGTGATCCGGGTGATCGTGAAGACACAGGGTGGCGCCAACAAGGCCAAGGAGGACGCGGTCGTGGACGCCGCCCTCGCGCGGGTGGAGGGCGCCCGTCAGTCCACCGCGACGTCCCCGAAGGCCGAGGCCTGACCCCACCCGCTCCCAGGGCGTACGACTCGGCGAGCCCGCACCCGCGGCGCCCGCACTCCGAGCCGTACGCCCTTTTTGTTCCCATTCGCCGGTGAAGCGCACGTCCGCCACGCCATTACCGGGATCTCCCACTATTGTTCTGAGCTGTGCCTCGCCCATTGGGAGAACTCGAAGACGCGGTCATGTCGCGGGTGTGGAAGTGGAACCGCCCGGTGACCGTTCGGGAAGTCCTGGAAGATCTTCAGAAGGAGCGGTCCATCGCGTACACCACCGTGATGACCGTTTTGGACAATCTCCATCAGAAGGGCTGGGTGCGCCGCGAGGCGGAAGGCCGTGCCTATCGATATGAGGCCGTCTCCACCCGTGCCGCCTACGCGGCCGCCCTGATGAACGACGCCTGGTCGCAGAGCGACAACCCGGCAGCCGCTCTCGTCGCCTTCTTCGGCATGATGAGCGAGGAACAGCGGCGGTCTCTCAGCGATGCCGTACGCATCGTCCAGGGCCCGGAAACCCAGGAACCGACCGAACCGTCGGAATCCGCGGAACGGGCCGAACGCGCGGAACCCCGGGAAGGCCCCCCGGAGAACCCCGCCTCCACTCGGGACCACGGCGGGCGATAGCGTCCCGTCATGCCCGTGAAGAGCCCCGAAGCCACCGCAAAAGCCATCACCGTCCGACGGGCTCGCACCAGCGATGTCCCGGCCGTGCGCCGCCTCCTTGACGCCTACGTCCGCGGCGGCATCCTGCTCGACAAAGCGACGGTGACGCTTTACGAGGACATCCAGGAGTTCTGGGTCGCGGAACGGGACGACAACGCCGAGGTCGTCGGCTGCGGTGCGCTGCACGTGATGTGGGAAGACCTGGCGGAAGTCCGTACTCTCGCGGTGAAGCCGGGCCTGCAGGGCGCGGGCGTCGGGCACCACGTGCTGGAGAAGTTGCTGCAGACCGCCCGCTGGCTCGGCGTTCGCCGCGTTTTCTGCCTGACCTTCGAAGTCGACTTCTTCACCAAGCACGGCTTCGTGGAGATCGGTGAGACGCCCGTGGACACGGATGTCTACGCGGAGCTGCTGCGTTCCTATGACGAGGGCGTCGCGGAGTTCCTCGGACTCGAACGAGTGAAACCGAACACCTTGGGCAACAGCCGGATGCTTCTGCATCTGTGATCGGCGGGCGCGAGTGGGCCGCTAGAGGGCCCGGCCGGTTCGGCAAGGCATATTCCGCGGTGTCAGCCCCTTCCCTGGTGCCCTATGTCCGAAACGCGCACGTTTCCGGACCGAGCCGGGGCTGCCGGTCTCTGCCGGGGGTTTGTGTTTTTCCGGCAAAAGCGGTTTGCTTTCCGAGGTACTGCAGTACTGCATATAACAGGGGACGGCGATACGGCGGACGCCGGCACACCCCGGCCCTGAAGATATCGATGAAAGGAAATCCGGTGGCACAGAAGGTTCAGGTCCTTCTTGTCGACGACCTCGACGGTGGCGAGGCGGACGAGACCGTGACGTTCGCGCTGGACGGCAAGACGTACGAGATCGATCTCACCACTGCCAATGCGGACAAGCTCCGTGGCCTTCTCGAGCCTTACGTGAAGGGCGGTCGTCGTACCGGAGGCCGTGCTTCGGGCGGGCGTGGAAAGACGCGCGCCGCGTCGAGCGGCAGCCAGGACACCGCGGCGATCCGCGCCTGGGCGAAGGAGAACGGCTACGAGGTCAACGACCGCGGCCGTGTTCCCGCGACCATCCGCGAGGCTTACGAGAAGGCCAACGGCTGAACAGCGGCACTACCGACCCTGCGCACGCAAGGCCGGTGGCTGGGCGCACGCGCGCCGCAGCCGGACCCGGTGGCACTGCGTGGCCACCGTGTTCACCAGCCGCACGAGATCGGGGGCGTCCTCACAGCCCCCCAGCGCCGACAGCGTCGGCAGCGAGGTCTCGACCTCGCATCCCGGCTCGGGGGGCCGCAGCCACACGGCGGCCCCCTGGGAACCGACCAGGCCCGAGGGAGCAGGCGGAACAGCCGCCTCGGGGGTCACCGCGGCGTTCGACCCGCGCGCCGGCGGCGCTGCCCTCTCCGTGTCCGGCACCGGCGGCGACGGCGCCTCCATGAGGCCGCCCGCACCGATCGCCACCAGGCCCAGCGGCAGGGACCCCCAGTCGAGCCACTCCAGCAGCCCGGGAAGCTCCTCCGCGCTGCCCGCGGCCACCAGAAGCAGCATCCGGTCGCCGTGCAAGGCGACGGGAGAGCCCGGCGCCGAGCGCCGCAGCGCCGCGTGCCCCGCCTCCGCCGGCACGTCCAGGACGTCGTAGCGCACCCCCACCACCAGCCGCAGCGGATCGCCGGGCACCGTCGGCCACTCCAGTTCGTTCTCGTACCACCGCCGGACCTGACCGCTCGCGCCGGCCGGGTCGAGCGGCCGGCGGGGGAGTGGGACGAGCGGGGCCGAGGATGCGATCACGGGCCGATGGGTGCCGAACATGCCAAGTGCAACAGCCGGAAAGGCCTGCGGGTTACGCTGAGTGGCGTCGCGAGTGCGCAACGTCGCGGAACGGGGGCGTGCGGGGGGTGCGGGGAGGCGCAAGGTTGTTCGCCCGTAGCGGAGGGAACAGGGGCGCCCGGCATGGACTTCCGGTCCCTACGGGTAAGACATCCCTAGTGGGAGGGGGCGACACGCAGGAAAGGCCGTCTCACGTTCGCCATCGGCGTACTGGCGAGTGGGGTATCTGCCTGGCCTGCGGGAACATCGTCTCGCACCATCGGGTTGGAGCAGATGTCGGCGTTCGGGGTCAGGAGGCCAAGGACGGTGTCGGCAGTTGGAATGAGCGGTCCCCGCTCGCGGGACTAAGCTGCGGAAGGACAGGGAGGGGAAGTTCCCCCCACTGCCTGACCGCTCTGAGGAGCGATTAACGATGTTCGAGAGGTTCACCGACCGCGCGCGGCGGGTTGTCGTCCTGGCTCAGGAAGAAGCCCGGATGCTCAACCACAACTACATCGGCACTGAGCACATCCTCCTGGGCCTGATCCACGAGGGTGAAGGTGTCGCCGCCAAGGCCCTTGAGAGCCTCGGGATTTCGCTCGAGGCGGTCCGCCAGCAGGTGGAGGAGATCATCGGCCAGGGCCAGCAGGCCCCGTCCGGCCACATCCCCTTCACCCCCCGTGCCAAGAAGGTCCTGGAGCTGTCGCTCCGCGAGGCCCTTCAGCTGGGCCACAACTACATCGGCACGGAGCACATCCTGCTCGGCCTGATCCGCGAGGGCGAGGGCGTCGCCGCCCAGGTCCTCGTCAAGCTGGGCGCAGATCTGAACCGGGTGCGGCAGCAGGTGATCCAGCTGCTCTCCGGCTACCAGGGCAAGGAGACCGCCACCGCCGGCGGTCCTGCCGAGGGCACCCCCTCCACGTCCCTGGTCCTCGACCAGTTCGGCCGGAACCTCACCCAGGCCGCTCGTGAGTCCAAGCTCGACCCGGTCATCGGGCGCGAGAAGGAGATCGAGCGGGTCATGCAGGTGCTGTCCCGCCGTACGAAGAACAACCCGGTGCTGATCGGTGAGCCCGGCGTCGGCAAGACCGCCGTCGTCGAGGGCCTCGCCCAGGCCATCGTCAAGGGCGAGGTGCCCGAGACCCTCAAGGACAAGCACCTCTACACCCTGGACCTCGGCGCCCTGGTCGCCGGCTCCCGCTACCGCGGTGACTTCGAGGAGCGCCTGAAGAAGGTCCTCAAGGAGATCCGCACCCGCGGCGACATCATCCTGTTCATCGACGAGCTGCACACGCTGGTCGGTGCGGGTGCCGCCGAGGGCGCCATCGACGCGGCTTCGATCCTGAAGCCGATGCTGGCCCGCGGTGAGCTGCAGACCATCGGTGCCACCACGCTGGACGAGTACCGCAAGCACCTGGAGAAGGACGCCGCTCTCGAGCGCCGCTTCCAGCCCATCCAGGTCGCGGAGCCGTCCCTGCCGCACACGATCGAGATCCTCAAGGGTCTCCGCGACCGGTACGAGGCCCACCACCGCGTCTCCATCACGGACGAGGCGCTGGTCCAGGCCGCCACCCTGGCCGACCGGTACATCTCGGACCGCTTCCTGCCGGACAAGGCGATCGACCTGATCGACGAGGCCGGCTCCCGGATGCGCATCCGCCGGATGACCGCGCCGCCGGACCTGCGCGAGTTCGACGAGAAGATCGCCGGCGTCCGCCGCGACAAGGAGTCCGCGATCGACTCGCAGGACTTCGAGAAGGCCGCCTCCCTGCGCGACAAGGAGAAGCAGCTCCTCGCCGCCAAGGCCAAGCGGGAGAAGGAGTGGAAGGCCGGCGACATGGACGTCGTCGCCGAGGTCGACGGCGAGCTGATCGCCGAGGTCCTCGCCACGGCCACGGGCATCCCGGTCTTCAAGCTGACCGAGGAGGAGTCCTCCCGCCTGCTGCGCATGGAGGACGAGCTCCACAAGCGGGTCATCGGCCAGAACGACGCCGTCAAGGCGCTGTCGAAGGCGATCCGCCGTACGCGTGCCGGTCTGAAGGACCCGAAGCGCCCCGGTGGCTCGTTCATCTTCGCCGGCCCCTCCGGTGTCGGTAAGACCGAGCTGTCCAAGGCGCTCGCCGAGTTCCTCTTCGGCGACGAGGACGCGCTGATCTCCCTCGACATGTCGGAGTTCAGCGAGAAGCACACGGTCTCGCGTCTCTTCGGTTCGCCCCCCGGCTACGTGGGCTACGAGGAGGGCGGCCAGCTGACCGAGAAGGTCCGCCGCAAGCCGTTCTCGGTCGTCCTCTTCGACGAGGTCGAGAAGGCCCACCCGGACATCTTCAACTCGCTGCTGCAGATCCTGGAGGACGGTCGCCTGACCGACTCCCAGGGCCGGGTCGTGGACTTCAAGAACACGGTCATCATCATGACGACCAACCTCGGCACCCGGGACATCTCCAAGGGCTTCAACCTGGGCTTCGCGGCCCAGGGCGACACGAAGTCCAACTACGAGCGCATGAAGAACAAGGTCTCGGACGAGCTCAAGCAGCACTTCCGGCCCGAGTTCCTCAACCGCGTCGACGACGTGGTCGTCTTCCCGCAGCTCAGCCAGGGCGACATCCTCAAGATCGTCGACCTGATGATCGGCAAGGTGGACGAGCGCCTGAAGGACCGGGACATGGGCATCGAGCTCTCCCAGTCCGCCAAGGAGCTGCTGTCCCAGAAGGGCTACGACCCGGTGCTGGGTGCGCGTCCGCTGCGTCGCACCATCCAGCGCGAGATCGAGGACTCGCTGTCGGAGAAGATCCTCTTCGGCGAGCTGCGCCCCGGTCACATCGTGGTCGTGGACACGGAGGGCGAGGGCGACGCCAAGACCTTCACCTTCCGCGGTGAGGAGAAGGCGGCTCTCCCGGACGTCCCGCCGATCGAGCAGGCGGCCGGCGGCTCGGGTCCGAACCTGAGCAAGGACGCGTAAGCGTCACGGCCGAGTGAAAGGGGCCGGTGCCTTCCGGGGCACCGGCCCCTTTCCCGTGTCCGGGGTCAGATGCGGAAGATCTCGGCGGTGGGGAAGAGCTCGGCATAGGGATCGAGGGGTTCGGTGCTGCTGAGCGCAGTGGCGACGCCCACGGTGCGCACTGCCGGCAGGCGCGAGGCGAGGACCCGCAGCGCTTCCGGGGGCGGTGGGTCGGCGAGGAACTGAAGATCCCGTACGCCGGGCAGCTCCGGCATGGCGTCGTGCGCGTAGGCCTCGGGCTGCCCGTAGAGCGACAGCGTCGTGAGCGACGGGAGGCCGGCCACCTCGGACCAGTCCTCGGCACCGAGGCGCTGCCCGCCGGACACGCCGAAGGCGAGGGACTGGAGCGTGGGCCACCGGGCCAGGCCGCGCAGCCCCGTCGAGCGGATGGACCCCGCCCCCAGGAAGAGACTCAGCAGGGGCGCCTCCACGGGGAGGACGTCGGTGAGGACGTCCCCCGGAAGGCTCTGGGCGATGGAGAGCCGCGTGAGCAGCGTCAGCGACCCCAGCCCGGCGAGGTCCGCGCCGCGGTCGATGACCGACAGGTCGGTGAGCGGCAGGTCCGCCAGGCTCGACAGGCCCTCGGCGTCCGGGCAGCGCTGAAGCCACAGAGAGGTCAGAGACCGGAACGCCCGTAGCTCCCCCAGGTGCCCGAGGTCCGGGTTGTTCCGCAGGTGCAGAAGCCGGACCTCGGAGGGCTCGGGGATGCAGTCGATGAGGCCGGCCGCGGTGAGCGGGCCGTCGAACCGCAGCTTCTGCCAGGGGCGCATCGAGCGGAGCGCCGTCCGCTGCTCGGCCGACTCGCAGACCAGGGAGAGGCCGTCCCGCTCCAGGTGGTCGAGCACCTCGATCGCGTACTCGCGCGTGTCGAAGCGGCTCCAGGTGCCGGCCAGCTGACGCCGTACGTCGAGGTCCGGATGCTCGCGGAAGCGGCGCAGCACCGCCAGGGCGCCCTCGTTCTCCTCGGCCCCGAGCAGTGAGGCGGTGACGGCGACGCCGTGGGCCTCCTGGGCGGTGAGTCCCTCCGGCCCGGGCAGCAGCTCCAGGACCAGCGGGCCCGCCTCCGCGAGGGCCTTCGCCTCCTCCGTCGTACGCGGCGGAACGAGCGACCCGGCCCGTTCCTCCACCTCCGCCCGCACCCCGGGGTCCAGGGCCGCGGCGTGTTCGAGGCAGGCCAGGGCGAGGAGGGTCAGCCGCGGGGTGCCCTCGGCCAGCAGCCGGCGGAGCAGGGTCGCTCGTTCCCGGGGCCGGGCGTGCGCGACCGCCATGCGGATCACGTCCTCCCAGAGGCTGTCGCCCGCGTGGCCGGCGAGGACGTCCAGGTGCCCCTCCTCGACGGCGTACCGGGCGCCCAGGTAGTCCTGGAAGGTGCGGTGGACGAAGTCGACGACGCCCTCGCCGGGCCGGCGGAGCAGGCCGCTGCGGAGCAGGAGCGTGCGCAGCACCGCCTCCGCGTCACCCTGGCCCGGCCCGGGCGCGATGACCGGCAGACAGCGGGCCACGATGCCCTCGGCCGTCTCCAGGTCCATTTCCGTGTTGCCGCTCAGCACCAGCGCGTAGGCGAGGCGCTGGAGCACCTCCAGCTGGGCCTCCTCGCCCAGCTCGACGCCGTCCACCGCGCCCATGCCCCGCTCCCGGTCACGGCGTGCCAGCAGCATCGCGAGGGCGGCGTCGTACAGCTCCTTGCGGCCGGTGGGGAGGTAGCCCCGCCGCTCCCGGTGGAGGGCGCAGATCAGCCCGCACATCAGGGGGTTGGTGGCGAGGCGGGCCAGGTCCCGTTTGGTGCGCAGGGCGTCCAGGAGCTGGGTCTCGTACTCGGGTGCCCGCGCGGCCGCGTGCCAGCGGTGGACGAACGTCGTCACGTCGGCGCGGCGCATCGGGGCGAGGGTCAGTTCCCGGAAGCCCTCGGTGGCCAGCCAGTCGGGGCGTACGGCTGTGGGACGTGAGGTCAGCAGCCAGTGGTTGCCGGGGAAGGCGTGGATCAGGGCGAGCAGCCAGTCGCGGGTGCGGTGCCGGTCGGAGGCCGGGATCTCGTCCAGGCCGTCGACCAGGATCAGCCCGCGTCCGGCGGTCAGGACGCGTTCCGTCCAGCCCTCCGGCGGGGCGAGGGGGCAGCCCACCGCCGTGAGGAAGGCCGTGGGTGCGGGGAGCGCGCCCGAGCGGACCAGGGTGCGCAGGGGGAGGACGAACGGGATGCGGGCCGCGTCCCGGGCGGCGGTCACCGCCAGCCACTGCACGAGGGTGGTCTTGCCGGAGCCGGCGTCGCCGCGCAGCAAGACCCGGTCGTGGCTGCTCAGGGCCTCCTCGGCGGGCAGCCGGACGGTGGCGGTGGCGGCGCCCGTGTGCTCGCCCGGCGGCGCGTCGGATACGCCGGTCCGCTCGCCGCTCGTCGCCTCCAGGCTGAGGTAGGCGACTTCCAGCGGCCAGCGGTCCGGGGAGTCCCGCAGGTCGATTCCGTAGATGGTGATGTGGTTGTGGCGCTCGGCGACGTACGGCCGGTAGCGGCGTTCGAAGGCGGCGTCGCTGGCGTACGGGCGGGGTGTGCGGATGAGCAGCTCGTCGACCTTGGCGATCAGTTCGGCCTGGCCGCGGGTCTGCTCGACGAGGGAGCGGGCGACGAAGGTGGAGCGGCGGGTGAAGAACTCCAGGATGTTCAGGCACGCCCACTCCGTCGCGTGATCGAGGAAGTGGCAGGAGTCCACGGACAGCCCGTCGGGTGCCGGGGCCGCGTAGAGCAGCTTCTTGGCCAGTTCGCGGTGGCCCAGGCGGACCGCCTGGACGTCGTCCATGTCGAGGTCGCCGAGGGCGAGCAGCCTGCGGGCCAGGGTGTCGGTGACCGCGATCCGCTCGTCGGGCGGGAAGGGCGGCTCACCGGGGGAGTCCACCGCCTGGGCCACGAGCTGCGCCGCGAGATTCTGGACGTCCCGCTCGTCCAGGGTGCGTTTCTCGCCCCGGAAGGACACGAGAGCGGACAGGCGTACGGGCTTGTCGACGAGGCCCGCTCCCGGTCCGTCCGGGCGGAAGAGCTTCTTCAGCAGCGGGGTCACCAGCGCGGACGCCAGCTTGCCGCCGAGTACCGTCGGATCCAACCGCCTCACCCCCGTGATCGCCTGAACGGGGGTGAGACTACCCGCAGTTGACCAGGTGGGTCAGGAGAGCTGCCCGTCGTAGTCCGGCAGTTTGTAGGTCTTCTCGGCGTGGCCGCCCGAGAGGTCGGTGCTGCTGTTGCCGATGTTCGCGATGATCGTGTAACCCTTGCGTTCGATGTCGACGCGCTGGGCCGTCTTGTACTCGGCGACGTTCTTGAAGAGGTCGATGAAGTTGCGGACGTAGAGCCCCGAGACCTGGTAGCCGGTCTGCTTCAGGTTGTACTGGGTGAACGAGGCGATGATGTCCGGCCGGGCGGTCACGAAGAAGAGGGCGACGCCGCGTTCCTGCGCGTATCTGGCGGCCTCCAGGACCGGCTTGTTGGCCGGTTGCGGGTAGCTGAAGCCGAAGTCCGTCTCCAGAGCGGTGTTGTCGATGTCGAGGACGATCGCCTGCTTCTCGCCCGGCTTCGTGGCCGCGATCCGCTGCTTCAGGTAGGGCAGCGCCTGGTCCATCACGGCCTGGCAGTCCTTCTGCCAGGTGCCGTAGTCGACGTCCGCGGTGGTGGCCGCGGTGGCGGCGGCCGTGGAGGCCCGGGTGGCGGTCGCCGCGTCGGCCGGTGCGGCCATTGCCACGAGGGCTGCCGCCGAGACGGCGGTCACTGATGCGCGGCGCAACCAGGGGCGTCGGTTCTGCATGTCGTGGGGGTCCTCTCACGTCCGTGACGCTGCCAACATGTCGTGTGCATGCTTGTGCTCGAGGGTGGCGCGAGGGGAACCGTAGGGTTACCGGACGGTAGGCGCCTAGAGGCGTGCGCCACATTTCCGGAATGGCCGAAGAGGGCCCCCGGTGACATGGCGCACAGGCGATATGTCCGTTACTAGCTGGAATAGTGGATAACGGACCGGGAGAAAAGGGATTCGCGCCTCGGAGTGTGAGGGGAAGTGCGGGCCAGTGTCCTGATTCGTCCTGAATGACTGCTGTGTCAAGAGACGTAGAACACTGGACCAAATTACTAACTAGCGTCGTAGATCACGCTTTTGGGAGTTTGTCGGGCTTCGGGTTACCAAGGGATGGCCATGCGGCGAGCGTCTGTGCGCCGGGTGGTTTTCTCTGTCCCCTTCCATACGAGGTTTCGATGTCCCAGCGCGTCACGTCCCGTTCTTCCCGTACGTCCCAGCTCCGCACCCGTGCGACCGTGCTGGCCGCCGGCCTTGGTGTCTCGGTCGCACTGGGAGCCGGGGTCGCGTCCGCCGCCGACACCACGGCCGCGTCCGGTGCCGCCAGTGCCGTCCAGGCGCAGGCCGCCGCCCAGGCCAAGGCCGCCAAGGCCGAGGCCGTGAAGGCCGAGAAGGCCGCCAAGGCCGCCGCCGCGAAGAAGGCGGCCGAGAAGAAGGCCGCCGTCAAGAAGGCCGCCGTCAAGAAGGCCGCCGCCAAGAAGGCCAAGCCGTCCTGGGTCGACCCGGTGAAGAAGTACAAGCTCTCCGCGAGCTTCGCCCAGAACGGCGGCATGTGGCAGTCCACCCACAGCGGTCAGGACTTCGCCGTGCCGAGCGGCACCCAGGTCGTCGCCACGCACGGCGGCACCGTGGTCAAGGCCGGCGGCAACGGCGCCGGTGACGGTCCCGCGTACGGCAACGCCGTCGTGATCAAGCACGGCAACGGCACGTACTCCCAGTACGCCCATCTGTCGAAGGTCACCGTGCGGGTCGGCCAGATCGTCAAGACCGGCCAGGAGATCGCCAAGTCCGGCAACACCGGCAACTCCAGCGGTCCGCACCTGCACTTCGAGATCCGTACGACCCCGAACTACGGCTCGGCCGTCGACCCGGTGAAGTTCCTGCGCGCCAAGGGCGTGAAGGTCTGACCCGCCCGGCCTGACCTCCTAGGAGCCCCCGGCTCCCCGGTGGGCCCGGGTCACCAGGTCCGTGGCGACCTCGAGGACGGCTTTGTGCTTCTCCTCGGGGTCGCCTTCCAGGTCCTGGAGCAGGAACATCCCGGCGTGCAGCGTGAACAGGGCGCTGACGCAGCGGACCTGGTCGACCAGGCCCGCGTCGGTGTCGACGATGATGTCGCGCAGGCTGCGGATGCGCTCCTTGAAGGACTCGCCGATCCGCAGGTCCCGTACCGTCGCCTGGTTCTCGTGCATGAAGCGGAACAGCGGGGCCGCCTCGGCGAGCGTGTCGGCGTAGCGGCGGACGATCTCCTGCTTGGTGGCGAGGGTGTGCGGCTGCCGCCGGCCCCACTCGATCAGGTCCTCGATCGGCTGGGTGAGGTCCTCGAAGATGCTGACGAGGATCTCTTCCTTCGTCTTGAAGTGGTAGTAGAGCGCCGCTTTGGTGACGTCCAGGTGCTCGGCGATCTCGCGCAGGGACGTCTTCTCGTAGCCCTGCTCCGCGAAGAGGTCGAGGGCCACGTCCTGGATGCGCCGGCGGGTGTTCCCGCGGCGCCGCTGCCTGGTGCCGTCCATGGTGCCGCCCATCCTCCTACGCCGCCCGCTTTCCATAAAACTTACTTGACGCCCGGCTAGTTCCGCGGCTAGCTTCCGAGTGTATTCACTAGCCGGTCGGCAAGTAAGTGGCGGTAGTGGGGGAACGGGAAGCGATGACGGACACGATGGACACACCGGCGGCCGAGCCCGGGGGGAAACAGCCGAAGAGCGTGCGGGTGGTGCTGCTCGCGCTGATGATCGCCATGATGCTCGCGATGCTCGACAACATGATCATCGGTACGGCGATGCCGACGATCGTCGGTGAGCTCGGCGGACTCGAACACCTCTCCTGGGTCGTCACCGCCTACACGCTCGCGACCGCCGCCTCCACCCCGCTGTGGGGCAAGCTCGGCGACATGTACGGCCGCAAGGGCACGTTCCTGTCGTCCATCGTCCTCTTCCTGATCGGCTCCGCGCTCAGCGGCATGGCCCAGGACATGGGCGAGCTGATCGGCTTCCGTGCCGTGCAGGGCCTCGGTGCCGGCGGTCTGATGGTCGGCGTCATGGCGATCATCGGTGACCTCGTCCCGCCCCGGGAGCGCGGCAAGTACCAGGGCATGATGGCCGGTGTCATGGCGCTGGCGATGATCGGCGGTCCGCTGGTCGGCGGCACGATCACCGACAACTGGGGCTGGCGCTGGGCCTTCTACGTCAACCTTCCGCTCGGCGCGGTCGCGCTCGTCGCCGTCAGTGCCGTGCTGCACCTGCCGAGGAAGCGCACCGAGGCGCGGATCGACTACCTGGGCGCCGCGCTGCTGACCGTCGGCATCACCGCGATCGTGCTGGTGACGACATGGGGCGGCACGGAGTACGCCTGGAGCTCCGCGCGGATCATGGAGCTGATCGGCATCGGGGTCGCCGCGCTCGTCGGGTTCGTGTTCTGGCAGACCAGGGCCGCCGAGCCGGTGCTGCCGCTGCACATCTTCCGCAGCCTCAACTTCACCCTGATGTCGGTCATCGGCTTCATCACCGGCTTCGTGATGTTCGGGGCCACGCTCTTCCTGCCGCTGTACCAGCAGTCCGTGCAGGGTGCTTCCGCGACGAACTCCGGGCTGCTGCTCCTGCCGATGCTGGGTGCGATGCTCGTGACCTCGATGGTCGCCGGCCGGGTTACCACGAACACCGGCAGGTACAAGGTCTTCCCGGTCGTCGGCAGCGCGCTGATGATCGTCGGGCTGTACCTGCTGTCCACGATGGACACCGGGACGTCCCGTCTGACGTCCGGGATCTTCATGGCCGTGGTCGGGCTCGGCATGGGCTGTCTGATGCAGATCACCATGCTGGTCGCGCAGAACAGCGTGGAGATGAAGGACATGGGCGTCGCGTCCTCGTCCACGACGCTCTTCCGCACCCTCGGCTCCTCCTTCGGCGTCGCGATCATGGGCGCGCTGTTCAACCACCGCGTCCAGGACGTCATGACGGAGCGGGCCGGGGCACTGGGCTCCAAGGTGACCGAGCAGTCGGCGCAGCTCGACGCGAAGAGTCTGGAGAAGCTGCCGGTGCTGGCCCGGGAGGCCTACCAGCACGCGGTCTCCGCCGGCACCCACTCGGCGTTCCTGCTCGGCGCGGTGGTCGCGGTGGTCGCACTCGCGGCGGCCGTGTTCGTGAAGGAGGTGCCGCTGAAGGGAGCGGAGCCGAAGGAGGCGGGCGAGCCGGAGGCCCCGGCGGCGCAGCCGCCCGTGGCCGAGACCGTCTGACCGCGCCGCGCGTGGCCCCCGGGAGTGCTCGAGTCGTGGTGGCCGTCGCACCACCCCGCCTCAAGGGGTGCGAGGGACTTCGAGGTCCGTCAGGACAGAAGGGGTGGGGGCGGCCTCGACACCGGCCAGGACCGGTCCTGCTGATGCGGAACTCCCCGCCCTACGCTCCCGGCCCCGGCAGCACCGGGTAGCTCCCCGTGTTCGTCGGCGCGTGCTCCGGCAGCCACAGCACGGCGACCGCGCCCTCGGCCGGCAGATGCTCCGGCGACCCGGGGGTGCGGACATTGCGGAAGGTCAGCCGGGCGCCCAGCACCCGGGCCTGACCGGCCGCGATGGTCAGGCCGAGTCCGTGGCCGTGCCCGGCCCGGTCCACGCTGCCGGTGCGGAAGCGGCTGGGCCCCTCGGCGAGCAGGTCCTCGGGGAAGCCCGGGCCGTGATCGCGCACCCGGATGACCCGGCCCTCGACGCCGACCTCGATGGGCGGCTTGCCGTGCCGGGCCGCGTTGGCCAGCAGGTTGAACAGGACGCGCTCCAGGCGGCGCGGGTCGGTGGTGACCTCCGACTCGTGCACGACGCGCACCTCGACGGCCGGATCCTTGGCCGCCACCCGCCGGGCGACGAACTCGCCCAGCATGATGTCCTGCAGCTCCGCCCGCTCGGAGGCCCCGTCCAGCCGGGCCACCTCCAGCACGTCCTCGACCAGCGTGCGCATGGCCTTCGCCCGGTCCAGCACCAGCTCGGTCGGGCGCCCGGGCGGCAGCAGTTCCGCGGCGGTCAGCAGTCCGGTCACCGGGGTGCGCAGCTCGTGCGCGATGTCGGCGGTGACCCGCCGCTCGGCCTCGATGCGCTGCCGCAGCGCGTCCGCCATGGCGTCCACCGCGCTCGCCAGGTCGTCCGTCTCGTCCCGCACGATCCCGCCCATGGCGTCCCGCACGCGCACGTCCGTCCCGCCGCCCGCGAGCTGGCCCGCCGCGATGGCCGCCTTGCGCAGCCGCCGCGAGAGATGCCCGCCGATGAGCACCCCGAGCGCGCTGCCCCCGAGGACCACCGCGATCGACCCGATGAGCAGGGCCTGGTCGAGGTCCTGGAGGATGTCCGAGCTGCGGTCGGTGAAGCCCGAGTGCAGCGACATCACCTGCCCGTTCTTCAGCGGCACGGCGGCCCATATGTCGGGCACGTCACCCGGCCCGTCGGCCACGTAGGTCGCCCGCTGGCCCGCCTCGACCCGGTCCCGCAGCGCGGGCGGCAGATCCGGGTCGTTGATCTTGGTGTTGGGGAAGTTCATCCGCCCGGACAGCTCGAAGTTCCGCTGGGCGATCATGATCCGCTCGTCGGCGAGGTCGCGCGCGTTGTCCAGCATCGAGACCCGGGCGGCGTTGTGCACGACGAGGCTCAGGGCGATCGCCACCAGCGCGCCCACCAGTGCGATGGCCGCGCTCAGTTTCCATCTGAGGCCCGTACGGATGCCCGCACGCTCCAAGCCAGCGGCGACCAGGCGCCGGAAGTGCCCCCTCATACCCCTGCCCCTGCTCAGGCCTTCAACTTGTAGCCGAAGCCACGGACCGTCTCGATCCGGTCCTGGCCGATCTTCTGCCGCAGCCGCTGCACATGCACGTCGACGACGCGGGTGTCCCCGCCCCAGCCGTAGTCCCACACCCGCTCCAGCAGCTTGTCGCGGGAGAGCACCGTGCCCGGCGCGGAGGAGAACTCCAGCAGCAGCCGCATCTCCGTCGGCGTCAGTGCCACCGGCTGCCCGGCACGGCGGACCTCCATGCCCTCGGTGTCGACCTCCAGGTCCCCGAAGACCAGCACCGCGCCGTCGGCCGGGGCGGCCGGCTCCTCGCCCCGGCCGCCGCCCGCGTGCCCGAAGCGGCGCAGCACCGCGCGGATCCGGGCGACCAGGACGGCACCGTCGAACGGCTTGGTCACATAGTCGTCGGCGCCCGCCTCCAGGCCCAGCACGACGTCGATGGAGTCGGCCCGCGCCGACAGCATGATCACCGGAACCGTCGACTCGTCGCGGATGCGGCGGCACAGGCTCACCCCGTCGAGGCCGGGAACCATGACGTCCAGCAGCGCGATGTCGGGCCGGTCCGCCCGGAACGCCTCCAGGCCCGACAGCCCGTCGGGCATGGCGGTGACCACGAAGCCGTCCCGTTCCAGGGCGAGCTGCGTGGCCTCACGGATGACGTCGTCGTCCTCGACGAACAGGACGTGGGTCTGGTCTGCCATCCCGGTGCTCTCAGTCCTTCGTGGTCCGTGGGGGTGCGTTCTCTCTGCTGGGACGCACGGTCCGTGCGATGCGTTCACCGGGGGATCGGTGCGAGCGGCCCGATCGGTTCACGCGGTCCCGCGCCCGCGTCAGCTCGCGGGCTCCGGCGTCGCGCTGTCGCCGGCGACCTTCCCGTAGTCGTTGTGCGTGCGGTACTTCTCGGCGAAGCGGCCCGAGGTCCATCTGTACGTGATCACGTTCTCACCGGAGGGGCTCGACACCGGGTCGCCCTTGTCGTACACCTGCTTGGTCACCACCAGGTCGCCGCGGTCGATCTCCGCGTAGACCGGCGGTTCCTCGGCCTTGAACACGTTCTCGTACGAGCCGTCCTGCTCGCGATACACATAACTGCCGACGCCCACCGCGTCACCGCAGGTCAGCACGTTGACGACGACGTCGTCGGCGGAGCCCGAGGTCAGATTGCCGTAGGAGACGTCGACCGGGTACTCGTCGGCCACACACGGCTTCAGATCACGCTTCACCTCGGGCGCGACCTTCGGGTCGTCCTTGACGAGCTTGACCGCGTTCACGGGGTCGGGCGACTTCGACGGCGCGGCGGACGGGGTGGCGGCGGAACCCGTCACCGAGTCGGCGTGCGCCGGGCCCTCGTCACGGGCGCCGGTCCCGCCGGCACCGCACCCGGACACCAAAAGGGCGAGGGCGGTGGGCACGGCCAGTGCCGCGCTCACCGCCTGGATACTGCCCCGGGTCCGTGCAGAACCCTCGCCGGTCAGGCCGCGCACCGCTCCCGCTCCTCACGCTCCAGCGCGCGTGCGTCCAGATCGCGGGACTCCAGCTCCTCGCGGAGCCGGGCGAGCGCCCGGTGCAGCGTGCTCTTGACCGTTCCGGCCGACATACCGAGGGCGGCGGCCGTCTCCTCCGTGGACATCTGCTCCCAGTGTCGCAGCACCACGACACTGCGCTGCTTCGGGGCGAGCACCTTCAGGATGTCCATGAGCAGGGCGCGGTCCGCGTGCTGCTCGGTGGCGTCGTCGACCGAGGCGTCCGGGAGCTGCTCGGTCGGGACCTCCTCCAGCTTCCGCGCCCGCCACCATTCCGTGCGGGTGTTGATCATCACCCGGCGCAGGTAGGCGTCGGCCAGCCGCTTGTCCTCGATGGTCTCCCAGCGGCCGTACGTCCGTACCAGCGCCGTCTGCAGCAGGTCCTGCGCATCCGTCGGGTCCGGGACCAGGCGGCGGGCACTGCGCAGCAGCGCGTCCTGCCGGGTGCGGACGTACTCCTCGAACTCGAGCACCTCGCCCTGCGCCATGGTGAACCGCCTCCCGTTTCCCCGTTCGGGCCGGCTCCCCGCCGCCCGTGCACTGCCTGTGGTCTTCAGTCGTCCCGTGTCTTCCGGGGACGTGTCCGAAGCTACGGAGGCGTTGTCACGGCGCTGTCCGAAGCAGCCTGCGGCTAGCGCTCGGCTGTCCGTCGGTTGTGTAACGGAAGCCCGAACGGGAGAGAGCGGTGCGGGTGTTGGGGTGGGTTCGGGGTGATTTGTCCATCGCGGGTGCTGTGACGGGCAGTGGTCAGCGCCTGTGATGTTTCTGTACGTCAGGTGAGAGGCAGCCGGTACAGACCGCCCGCCAGCGGCTCCACCAGACCGTCGGAGACGAGACCGTCCAGGGCGCGGGCCCGCTGCACCGGCTCGTGCCACACCCGGTCCAGGGCGGCCTGCGGCACGGGCCCGTGGGCCTCCCGCAGCACGGCCAGCAGCCGCCCGCGCACCTGCCGGTCGGTGCCCGCGTAGGTCTGGCCGCGGCGCGGCGGTCCGTCGTGCTCCGGCTTGCCCGCCAGCCGCCACGCACACTGCGCGGCGATCGGGCAGCGGTGGCACGACTCGCTCTTCGCCGTGCACACCAGCGCGCCCAGCTCCATGGAGGCGGCGGCCCAGCGGGCCGCGGTCGGCTCGTCCTCGGGCAGCAGTGCGCGGGCCAGCTTGCGCTCGGCGGCGGTGGTGGCGTTCGGCGGGTACCGCACGCCTGTCACCGCGCGGGCGAACACCCGGCGCACATTGGTGTCCAGCACCGGGTGCCGCTGTCCGTAGGCGAAGGAGGCGACGGCGGCAGCCGTGTACTCCCCGATGCCGGGCAGCGCCAGCAGCTGGGCGTGGTCGGCCGGTACGTCACCGCCGTGCCGTTCCGTTATGGCGACGGCGGCGCCGTGCAGCCGCAGCGCACGGCGCGGGTAGCCGAGCCGGCCCCAGGCGCGGACGGCCTCACCGGGCGCCTCCTTGGCCAGGTCGGCGGGGCGCGGCCAGCGCTCCAGCCACTGCTCGTAGACGGGCAGGACGCGGTTCACCGGCGTCTGCTGCAGCATGAACTCACTGACCATCACCCCCCACGCCCCGGCCTCGGGGCGCCGCCACGGCAGGTCACGGGCGTGTTCGCCGAACCAGTCGATGACGGGGGAGTGCAGGTTCTCTCCGGAGGGCGGCCCGGAGGGGGTGTCGGCGGGGGCGGGGATGGGGTGCGGGGGCTTCACGGGAGCAGTCATGGCTTCTCGATGGTGCCACGCAGAGCCACCGAATCGGGCACACCGCCACCCCACCGGGGCGGTTACCCGACGATCGGCCCTTCTTGTTCGAGCGGCTGATCGTGACTGCACGCTGCCTCGGCTTCCTCGGTCATCCCCAATGCTCTTTCCACCGAGGCCGGTTCACCCGGGCCGCGCGGGCGTTCCGGACCGGCGGTGCGCCGTGCGGCCCGGCTCAGCGGCGCGCGGGCGTATCGTACGGAGGAAAGGGCGCCGTCCCGGCACCGGTCCACACGCGCCACAGCCGTGGCCAGAGGTGCAAGGGCCGCTCTCGCGAAGGCGCGGGGTTGTCACGGCGGGCACGGCACCGCCCGGCGGTGAACAGCACGGCAGAGACGAGCAGTCAGGCCTCCGTCCGCGTCCCGGCCCCGCGCTGTACCCACACCGGGGCGTCCTGCGCGAAGTCGGCGACCGCGCGGCAGGCACGCGTCCTGGCAGGTCATGGTCACGGACGGTAGGCGGCAAGCCGATATCGTCACACCCGGCGATCATCGCGTCCCGTACCGGCGAAAGACCAGGGCGGGAACCAGATTTCCGGAATGATGATCCGGAAAAGTTGTGCCCCCGAGCGGCGGGTGGGACCGGCGAACGCGCCGATCTCTCGTAAGGTTTGCGCCGTGGGATCTCTGCGCAATCCGGTCGGGCCGCTTCCCTCCTCCATCTACTGGCGTCGGAGGGTCGTACTGGTGTCTGTGGTCGCCGTGTTGGCGCTGCTGACCACCTGGATCGTGACGATGGGCGGCGGAGGCGGCAAGGACAGCGACAACGGCGCCAACGGCAAGAATCCCGCGCCCTCCATCACGCCCGGCCCGTCGAGTTCGGGCCCGGCCATCAGCCAAGCGCCCGGCGGACGCGACGAGTCGGGCGACGAGGGTTCCGGCGGTTCGGGAGGCGGCTCCGGGAACGGCTCGGGAGACGGCTCCGGGAACGGTTCCGGCTCTGGTTCCGGTTCCGGCTCCGGCGACGGCTCCGGGTCCGGCGGCTCGGGCGGTTCCGAGGGGTCGGGCGCCTCCGGCGGCTCGGGGAGCGGCACCGCCGGCGGCGTCGGCGCGGGCGACACCCTGCCGGCCGGTTCCACCCTGCCCAACTGCACCGCGAGCGCAGTGAAGTTCAGCCTGCGCAGCCGGCACAACACCTACGACCCCGAGCAGACGCCCACGTTCCTGCTGACCGCGCGGAACGTCTCCGGCAGCGACTGCAAGATCGATCTCGGGCCGAAGAACGCGGTGTTCACGATCGCCCCGGCGAGCAGCGACGACGACTACTGGTCCTCCGAGGACTGCCCCAAGGCCGCCGCGCACCAGCTGTACCGGGTCGCCGCCGGCAGCGGCATCACCTACACCGTGAAGTGGGACCGCAAGCCGAGCGTCCCCGAGTGCGCCACGCCTCCGGCGGGCTCGGCCGGGTCGGGCACATACCTGGTGGAAGCCAAGGCTCCCGGCTTCGCGAAGGTGCAGACGTCGTTCGTGCTGTCGGCCGACTAGGACGGCCCGGCCGGAACGCGAGAGGGCGGTACCCCGCCTGGGATACCGCCCTCTCGCGTTC
>NZ_JBHVCP010000010.1:79696-183237 GCF_042803315.1 Streptomyces sp. NPDC057424 | reverse complement strand
GACGTCAATCGCCAAAGCCATTCTCACCCTGGAGCGGCAACGCTGAAGAGGCTCAGTGAGCCGCCACCTGTAGCGGCCTTGGCGAACCGGTTGATCAGACTGTCCCGAACGGTGTAGTCCTCCACCAGGTCGCCCACCCCGCTGCTCATGTCGAGCAGATGCTCGATGGTCACCCCGTCGAAGGCGGAGCCCACCAGCCCTCTGCAGTACACCGTCACCGACTCGGTCACATCCTTGATCGCCCCCTCGTCGAGGGCGATCCCGATCAGCATCGACGTCACCGACTTGGTCATCGAGAACATCTGGAACCGAACGTCGTCCCCGGCGAAGGTCCCCGGATACGCCTCGTGGACGATCTCGCCGCCATGCAGCACGACGAAGGAGGTGGTGTTCGTTCGAGCGTGCAGTTCGGCAAGGCTCCGCTCCCGCCCCTCGAAGCCGTAGGTCACTTCCAGGGGGCGCGGTCGCCGGGGCAGGGGGAACACATCTCCGCCGCGGCGGACATCTTCGGTGGGCATGAGGAGATTCATGTGAGTGAACGTCCACTCATTGACCGGGCGGTGGGTCATCACCTCGTCCTGATGTCGCCACAGCCAGACCGCCCCGGCGCCCGCCGCGGCGGCTCCCAGCAGCCATCCACCCACTTCAATGCGCATTACTGAGCCCCTTCATCGCATGGACATGTCGAGCTTCGGCGACCTCACTCTGGCTTGTGGATCCATCGGTGTCAACAGTGGTGCCAATTGTGGTGTCAGTGCTGGTGTCACCATTGTTGACATGAGGGGTGGTCACGATGACGGCGGGGTCGTTCGCCCCCCCTCTCCGACACTCCACGAAGGACAGCGCATGATGCGCACCACCCCACGCGAACAGGCCCGGCTCGTCCTCGGCCAGCCAGCCCCGCTCCACCAGCCGTTTCAGCTTCGAACGGAACCCTCCACCTTGTTCTTGTCCGTCGGCAACCCCAGCGCGGCGCACAGATGATGCGCCCTCATCGGATGCACCGCATCTGCAACACCTCGACGACGTCCCGGTACGAGCGCGGCAGCACATCCGCCTCAACCCCCGGCTCCCACTGCGGCACCAGCCGCACCCCGACCGGCGATCCCGCCCCGCTCCGGTCCACCGGCAGCGGGACTCCCAAGCCGCATGACACCTCCACGAACTAACGCAGAGCAGCACTAGGCAACAGGCGTCACAGCCGTCCCAGCGGTGATCGAACCGGGATCGGCTGCCGCGCCGCACTGGAGCTCGCCGATGATGTCCGGGCGGACGAGCCGGCAACAGGGGAGCCACACGTTCCCACAGGTCATCAGGCGCAAGATCGACAGGCACCCAACAGATCCTGCCGACACGACACCCAACTGCCACGTCACACAAGGCATTTCATTCCGAAACGATCAGTTGGACGGTAGGGCGGCAGACATGTACTACGTTCCTCCTGTTTCACCGGTGACGTCACATTCAGAGGCCGGCAGCGAAATGGTGCACGCTCTCGACGGTCGCGTCGTACATGTCCGGGGTGGCGGCCCGGAGCATCAGATCGCCTCCGTGGCACGTCCCGGCCACTGTCCGTGACGTGGCCTCGACCCCGGCCTCGACGAGACGGCGATGGTAGACCAGCCCCTCGTCACGCAGCGGGTCGAGCTCGTTGACGGAGATGGCGTGCGGCGGCAGTCCGGACAGGTCCTCGACCGTCGCGTGGTAGGGCCAACAGAGGGGATCGGTGGCGTGCTCAGCACCGGGGTCGTAGACCTCAGCGAAGATCGCGGACCCGTCACACGCCATGAAGTACCCGTCGTTCTCGACGAGCGACGGCAATGCCGCTTCACGCTCCTCGGCGCTGCCGCCGTAGAGGCCCGAGATGTACGGCGCCAGAGCGTAGACACCGTCGACGGCCGCGAGCCTGCCCTCGCGCTTGGCACGGATCGCGGTGGCGAGCGCAAGGTTGCCCCCACCCGACTCGCCCGCGACGGTGAGTGTGGAGATCCCCAGCGCCGTGCGGTGCTCGTGCACCCAGTCGAGCGCTGCTGCGCAGTCGTCGAGGCCGGCCGGGAACGGGTGCGCACCGAGTTCGCCACCACCGTTGCGGAACTCGACGCCGATGACGACGAGTCCGGTGGCGGCCAGCTCATCCTGGGACCGTGCGTAGATCGGCCCCGAGCCCTTGCACATCACCATGCCGCCACCGTGCAGATACAGGATCCCGGGCAACGGCGGGGCAGAGGAGTCCGCGGGCCGTGTCACGTACAGCTGGATGTCGTTGCCGGCCGGGCCGGTGATCGTCTCGGTGCGGTGGTCGAGCCCCGCTATCGGCTCCAGGCCGTCGACGAGCGCGGCGAGGAGTCCCTCGGTCTCGGCCTCGGCGGCCATGACGAACTCGAGTAGCTGCTCCCGCGGGGCGTCGGGACCGAACGGGGCAGGCTCGATGTTGTCGTCCAGGCCGAAGGGTGTCAGTGCCTCGACGACCCGTGGATCGGTGCGTGGGTCGGTACGCAGGTTTCGGGTGTGGTCGCCCAGGCGTCCGGGCCGTTCGATCGCCGTTGTGCTGTCCGAATTCATTATCACGCCTTTGCTCTCTCGCCGTCTGTCGGCGCCATCACTCTGACTTTCTGATCCATCGGTGTCAACAATGGTGCTAGCTCTGGTGTCAGCGTGAGTGTCACCATCGTTGACATGCTTTGGATGGGTGGTCATGATGACGACGGGGTCGCTGCACCCCCTCTCCGACACTCCACGAAGGACAGCGCATGACAGTCATCCAGGAAGAGCAGTACCGCAGGCCCGCCCCAGACGGACGCACGGTGAAAGCGCTCGCGGATCACAGTGACGGTGACCGATGAACGGCACTGAACTGTCCACCGCGCGCCGCCTGCTCGGGAAGCTGCCCTTCGTCGACCCGGGCCGGCCCCCGCTGCCCGCGAGATGCGCGTTCCTGACCGGTGCCAGCTCGGGCATCGGCAAGGCGCTGGCAGCCGAGCTGTGCGCCCGCGGCTACGACGTGTACCTCACCGCGCGCAGAATCGAGCTCCTGGAAGACCTGCGGGCACAGCTCACCGCCGCCTTCCCGCAGCGTTCGGTGACCGTGGCCGCCCTCGACGTGACCGAGTACGAGGCCGTGGCGCGGGCGATCGACGACGCGGCCCGGCAATTCGGCGGACTCGGAATGGTCATCGCCAACGCGGGGGTCGACGCAGGGGGCAACATCGGGGAGGGCCGCTTCGAGGCGCACCGCGTGGTGGTCGACGTCAATCTGCTGGGTGCGATGGCGACCATTGACGCGGCCGTCGCACACTTCCGCAGCCAGGGCGGCGGGCAGGTGGTGGGCTTCTCCTCCGTCGTGGCCGGGGCGGGCCTGCCGGGCGGGGCGCCGTACTGCGCCTCCAAGGCAGGGGTCACGAGGTACCTTCAGTCGCTGCGAGGCGAGCTGTGGAACACCGGCATCACCGTGACCACGGTCGCCCCCGGCTACATCGACACCCCGATCAACGAATCCCTGGGCGACAAACGACCGTTCCTCATCGACACTCGCACGGGCGCCCGCAAGATCATGGACCGCATCGAGGCCGGCGCCGTCCACGCGACAGTGCCCCGAGTGCCCTGGGCCGTCGTTGAATACCTGCTGGCCCGGCTCCCGACCCGTCTGCTGCGGAAGGTCAATGCCTGACCGCCCAGGCCCGGGGACCACTGACGCGCCGGTGCCGAGCCGCCATCACCCGGTGACCGTCGGGCCGGGCCAAGCCTTCGGCGCACACCGCACACCCGGCCCTGGTGCCACCCAGGGGGTGTTCTGAAGGTCCCGCACAGCACCTGCCCGCTCCCGAGCCCCGGCCGGTTCCCTCACCTGCCGCAGCGCCCGCCAGAGCACCCCGCACGCCCCGAGCACCACGTCGAAGACATCTGGGTCGGCTGACCGCCAGCCGCCGGCCCGCGCCCCCGAACGCGTCCGGGCCGAGTCTGCCCTCTATGCCCGGAGGCTCCCTTCGCCACTCCAGTACTGGACACGGCACCCGACCGCCTACCGGTTCCGAGGTTTCTGACGATGCTCCCCCTCCCTCCCGCTCCCGCGCCCGCCTGCCAGGCGGCCCTCCGCGCAAGGGGCATTCAGTGAAAACGAACAGCGACACCGCGCTGACGTTCACCGTCGCCGCTGCCCTGATCGCCGGAGTCACGCTCGGCAGCAGCGGCAGTAACGTGATGCCCGTCTTCGTGGACGACTTCGCCGACCGCTTCGACCTGTCCAACACCGGCGCCGGACTCGTCGCCGCCAGCCAGCTGACGGCGGTCGCGATCACCACCCTCCTGCTCGCCAACCGCGCCGCCCGCCCCGGACGCGTCCGGATGGCCCGAGGCGGGCTGGCCCTGGCCGCCTCGGGATTCATCGGCGCCGCCATCGCTTTCGACATCCTGACGCTGATCGTGGCCGGCCTGCTGCTCGGCGCCGGACTCGGAGCCGTCTACGCCGCCTCCACCGCCGCCCTGGCCGGCGCCGGCGACGACGCCGACAAGACCTCCTCGATCGCCATCATCGGCGCGCTGTTCGCCAGTGCGCTGCTGCTCCTCGCCTTCCCGGCCGTCAACGAGTCCGCAGGCGGAGGAACCGGCTTCTTCCTGCTGGCCGTGTGCTGCCTGCCCGGCTGGTTCCTGGTGGGCCACCTCCCCGACGGCCCGGGCCCGGCCGGCAGTCCGCCCGCGACCGCCCCCAACGCAGCCTCCCGGCCGGCCCGTCCCTCAGCCGTGCTGCTGGTCGGCGCGGGCCTCCTGATGGCCGTCACGCAGGGAGTCTGGTCCTATACCTCCGTCCTGGGGCGCGGCCACACTGGCATGTCTGCCTCTGCGCTCTCCGCCGTCCTGGCCGTCTCCAGCGTCGTCGCACTCGCCGGAGCCGTAGCCGGACCGCTCGCCGTGAAGCGCTTCGGCCGCCTGTGCTCGATGACCGGGTTCGTCGTCGTCGAAGCGTTCAGCACGGGGCTCCTCATCGTCACCCACAGCCCCACCCTGTTCATCGCCACCGCCGTCATCTGGCAGACGTGCTGGCTGGCCGTCCTGGTACAGATACTCGCCGCCGCCTCGGTCATCGACTCCGCCGGACGGTGGGTGGCCGCCCTCAGCGGCGCCGGAGCACTCGGCGCAGGCATCGGCCCCCTGGCCGTCGGCGCGATCATGGACAACATGGGCGTCGGCGTCCTGGGTATCCTCCTCACCGCCGGAACACTCATCGCCGCACTGCCCCTCCTCAAGATGACCGCGTCCAGCGACGCGGCAACAGGCACCGCATCCGTCACACCCCACCCGCGGGCCACGCCCGTCGCGAGGATGACCACCGAGGAACCAGCCTCACCAGCGGAATGAAACACCCGCCCCACGATGTGTCGGCGGCGGCCTGGGGTGCATATCGAGTCGTGATCAATCTGCGGGATTCGCCTTCACTGCGGGGGCCGCCGGGCGGCAGATCGTCCCGCAGGACGCAGGTGCGCTCTCTGTGGCCGTCCTGGGCGTACGCCGCGGCAGCGATCCGGATCAAACGTTCCCCGACGGTGCCCTTACGGCCGTCCTGCGGTAGGTGGCGGGGCTGGTCCCGAAGCGGGACTTGAACGCCCGGGAGAAGTGGGAAGCGTCCTTGAACTCGACGTGCAGGACGATGCTGCGATGCTCTGAGCGTGGTGCCCGGCCCCCGACAGCATCGCGCGGGCGCGGTCGAGCCTCTGGGCGTAGAGCCACGCGCGCGGTGTGGTGCCGGCCTCGTGGAACAGCTCGTGCAGATAACGCAGTGAGAAGCCCAGGTCGTGGCTGGCGGCGAGCAGCGTCAGGCCGGGGTCGTGAAGCCGGTCGGCGAGGTAGGCCTGGGCCCGCCGAAGATCACGTCGATGAACGGCCGTACTCGCTTTCCCGGAGGCGTCCGAGCCATGAGCGTCGCACGCGGTGGCCTGGAGATCGAGAAGGTTCCTCATGAACGATGCGGCGGTCGCCTCGCCAAGGCCATGACCTTGTTCGGCCAGAGCGCGCAGGACGGGACTGACGAAGGCGCCCGTGCCGCGCGCGGTCCGGAACGGTACGGCGGTGACGTGCTCGGCGACGGCGCAGCGGGAGGTGAGCATCGCGCGGGGTATCTGCAGGACCACCGAGCGGAACGGGCGGTCGAAGCGGAGCACGTAGGGGTGGGCGCTGTCCACGAGGGCGAAGTCGCCGGGACCAACCTCAGCGGCGCGGTCGCCCTGCCGGAGCCTGGCATACCCCTCGGTGAGCAGCATCAGGAAGAAGTCCTCTCCTGCCGCTCGCCTGACCAGGTCAGGCGTACGAGCTGCCTCGTGCGGGTCCGCCCGCACGGTGCTGAGCGGCAGCCCGCCCGTCACCCGGGCGACAGCGGAAGCGGCGAAGCCGTGCTTCCCGGAGACGGGGACCGCGCCGGGCAGCTCGGCCGCCCGCATGGCGACGAACGCCGTACGGGTCACAAATCGCAGGAATTCCGCAAGCAGGTGGGTCCGTATGCAGGGTGACGTCAGGTTGCTGAGCGAGGAGGACCTGGCGCTCATCCATGCGCTCCAACTGCAGCCACGGGCATCGTGGAGCGTTCTGGGCCGAGCTCTCGACGTGGACCCGGTCACCGTGGCCAGGCGTTGGAGCCGGCTCGCGACACGCGGCGAGGCATGGATCGGTTTGTCCCCCGGGCCACGGATGTTCAACCAGGTGTGCTTGGCCTTCATCGAGATCGACTGCGCACTGGGCAGCGCCACCGCGGTGGCCGGTGCGCTGAACCGTCACCCCCATATGCTGACCGTCGAGCGCACCGTCAGCGGCCATGACATCCTCGCCACCGTGGCCACCCGCGACCTGGCCGCCATGTCCCGCTACACCCTCGACCATCTGCCGGCGATCCCGGGCGTGACCGCAGTCCGCGCCCGGCTTGTCACCCACATGTTCACCGAGGCCGGGCGCTGGCGGATCGACGCACTGGCTCCCGGGCAACGAGCCCAGCTCACCGCCACCACCAAGTCCGCACCCACCGGCCGAGACGTACGTCAGGTCACGCCCGCCGACCGGGCCGTCCTCGCACACCTGGCCCAGGACGGGCGGGCCTCGCACCAGGCCCTGGCAACCGCGCTGAAGACCAGCGCCTCCACGGTGAAACGGCGCATCGACCAACTCACCGGACTGGGACTGCTCAGCCGGCTGTCCATGCAACCAGGCTATGCAGGCGGCGCCGTCGCTGAGAGACCCTGTCAGTACCCCCTTCAGCAGAGTCCACGTGAGCAGGCGGGCATGGAACCCGCCGTGAAGAGGCGACAGAGGCAGCGGGCTACGCAGAGTGCCGGTCGGCGGCGGGTGCGCCGTCCGGCTGATCGTCCCGGTCGAGGGAGGCCGCCCAGCTGGCGAGAAGGTTGAAGCTGCCGTGGGCCGCGGTGCCGGAAGCGCTTGAGCCCCGTCTGGTGCAGGCGCACATCGTGTGCGGCCCACGGGGTACGCCGGGTCGGCGAGAACCGGGTGGTAGAGGGCGTGTTCCAACTCGCCGGCTGACGACGAGGTGCCTGCGGCGCCCCAGACGGTGATCGTTGAGGGAAAGCCGGAGCGGGCGCGCAAGCGGAAGTAGGAGGCCTGTTCTCCTCGGCGGTGAACGGCGTTCATTCCACGCGTGCCGCGCGGTGTCCAGTCGGGCTCAAGGTGCGGTCAAGTCGGCACCGTCAGGGTGTTGTCGATCAAGTGCGTGGTGGCGGGTGTGGAAGGACCACCACGTCAGGCATGGCCGACGACGCCAGTGACGAGAAGGCCGACGACATCGTGACGAGCAGACTGCCTTGGCCCGGATCTGATGACGAGGACGACGTGGGCGCCAGGATCGTGATCGTCGGCCTGGCGATCCCGGAGGAGGCTCCCGAGGCCGTGCGCCTGGCGGACGGGTCCGGTCCGGTGGGTGTTCGGGTGCGTTGTGCGCCCGACGGGGTCGCTGCGTTCTTCGGGGAGTGTGTGCGCGGGGCGTCGCGGCAGCGGCTCGGTGTGCTGCACCTGGTGTGGACCGCGCTGGAGGACGCCGGGATCGTGCCCGGGGCGCTGCGGGAGGCCGATGTCGGTGTGTTTCTCGTGCAGGGGGCGGACGCGGACGGCGTTGCCGACGGCTCGGACGGGCTCGCGGCGCTCGTCGGGAGCGATCTCCGCTGGTGGCGGGGGCCCCGGGTGACGCTGGAGGCTCGGCTGTCCGCGCGGGCGGCCGTCGAGGAGGCCGCCGAGCACCTGCGTCATGGTAAGTGTGAGGTGGCGGTGGCGGGTTCCGTCACGGGCGGGATAGCGGTCGTACGACGGCACTCCACCGCCGTACGGGCCGGTGAGCGGGTGCTCGCGCCGGTGGAGGCGTTCGACCCCGGCGACCGGACCGCCCCGGGTGGGGTGCCGGCGCCGACGGGTGCACGGCCCGTCCCGCTCGTGCTGTCGGCGGGCAGCGACGCGGCGCTGGCGGCGCTGGCACGGGATCTGCTGGCCCGGGTCGAGGCCGACCCCGGGGTGTCGCCGGCCGATCTGGGGTGGTCGTTGGCGACGACCCGGACGACAGGCCTCGGA
The DNA here is from genome assembly GCF_042803315.1 of Streptomyces sp. NPDC057424. Lineage (NCBI taxonomy): Bacteria > Bacillati > Actinomycetota > Actinomycetes > Kitasatosporales > Streptomycetaceae > Streptomyces > Streptomyces sp. NPDC057424. The sequence goes on along the minus strand of NZ_JBHVCP010000010.1, from coordinate 174,687 downwards.
CGGCGGGCCGTCCTGCTGGCCGCCGACCGGGCGGAGATGCTCCGCGGGCTGCGGACGGTCGCCGAGGGCGGGTTCACCCCGATGGTGGTCCGAACCGAGCCCGGCGTGAGCGTGCAGGGCCCGGAACGGGCGGTCCATGTCTTTCCCGGGCTGGGCTCCCGGTGGCCGGGCATGGCGGTCGACCTGCTGGACGGCTCCGAGGTGTTCCGGTCCCGGATGGAGGACTGCGCGCGGGCTTTCGCGCCGCTGGTTCCCTGGTCGCCGGTCGACGTGCTGCGCGGCGTCCCGGGGGCGCCGTCCCTCGACGACGTGGACGTCGTCCTGCCGGTCCTGTTCGCGGTGAGCGTGTCGCTGTCCGCGCTGTGGAGTTCCTGCGGGGTGGAACCCGCGGTCACGGTCGGTGCCAGTCTGGGCGAGATCGCCGCCGCCCATGCCGCGGGCGCACTGACGCTGGACGAGGCCGCGCGGGTGGCCGTCCTGTGGAGCCGGATGCAGGCGAAGGCCGCCGGCGCGGGCGAGTTGGCCGCCGCGGCCCTCTCCCTCGGCGAGTTCCTGCCGTTGCTCGACGCCGATCACCTGCGCGGGCGGGTCCATCTCGCGGGGACGAACGGTCCGCGCTCTGTGCTGTTCGGCGGTGAGCACGCCGCCGTGACCGAGATCGTCGAGACGCTAGCCGCGCGGGGCGTGCGGGCCAAGCCGCTGCGCCTCGGTCTCGCCGCGCACACCCCGGGTCTGACCGTCGACACCTCCGAGTTCCTCACCGCCACGGCGGCGATCGCCCCGGTCCCCGGCGCCGTGCCCTTCTACTCCTCCCTCACCGGCGGCGAGTGCGAGACGGCCGGTCTGGACAGCGCGTACTGGGTCCGCAACCTCACCTCCGAGATCCGTTTCGAGTCGGCCGTACGGGCCCTGTCGGCGGCGGGTCATCAGACGTTTCTGGAGGTCAGTCCGCATCCCGTGCTGCTCGGTGGTGTGCAGGAGACGCTGGAGGACGTCGGGGCCGGTGCCGGGGCGGTCTCCGGCGTCGTGGGCACCCTCCGCCGGGACCAGGACGGGTTCACGGCCTGGCTGACGGCGGCGGCGCGCCTCCATGTGCGCGGGGTCGCGGTCGACTGGGTCGCCCTGCTCCGGGAAACCTTCTTCCAGGGCGGTGACGGACGGCGGATCGCCCTGCCGACGTATCCGTTCGGCGTCGAGAGCCGGGAGGGTTCGGCGGGCGATGACACCGCAGTGGGCACGGCTCCGGGCGTCGGCGGCGCCCGGGGGCTGTCCCTCGCCGGTCTCGGCTCGGGTGAACGGGCCCACGCCGTCCGGGAGTTCGTACGCGTGCAGGTGGCACAGGCACTGGGGCACGAGGACGCGGACGCGGTCGCCATGGAGCAGGGTTTCCTCCAGTCCGGCTTCACCTCGCTGCAGGCCGTGGAGCTGCGCAACCGGCTCAGCGAGGCAACCGGGCTGCCGCTGCCCACGACGCTGGCCTTCGATCACCCGACTCCCGCCTCGGTAGCGGAACTTCTGGACGGGCTGCTGGTCGAGGGTGCGGGGAGAGCGCCGGGTCGGCGACCGGACCGGAACCGGGACGCGACACTCCTCGCCCGCCTCGACCACCTGGAAGCCGGGCTCCTCGCCCACGGTCTGCTCGACGCCGACTCCGGCGACGGCAGCGGCTCCGACGAGGACCCCCAGCGCGCCGCCGAGCGTCAACACGTGACGACACGGCTGCGGCATCTGCTGGACCGGCTGACACCGCACTCCGAGGACGAGTTCGGGGACGCCTCGCTGGACGAGCTGCTGGAGATCGCGGACAACGAACTGCGCCTGTCATGACGTAGCGGAGACAGATGCGCAGGCCTCTGTGAGCCCCCTCCCCCCTCCGCATATCCGGGCGTACGCGCACGCGCGCAGCCGTGGACACGCGCACGGAACCGTGCGCCGCCGAAGAGTTTTCCCCGCGCGCAGAAAGGGCGACGACACCATGACGAGCGATGTAACGCACGGGACGGTCGGCGCCGTCGTCGGCGAGCGCGAGGGCGTCGACGCCCTGAAGCGGCTCACCGCGGACCTGCGTACCACCCGGCGGCGGCTTCGTGCGGTCGAGGAGGCGGCCCGTGAGCCGATCGCGATCGTCGGCATGGCCTGCCGTCTGCCCGGTGGCATCGAGTCCCCCGAACATCTGTGGGAGTGGGTGGCGCGGGGGCGGGACGAGGACCTGACGGGCCCGGATCCGGCACGTCACGGCACAGTCCGTGGTCGGGAACCCGGATTCCTGGACGATCCGGCCGGCTTCGACGCGGCCTTCTTCGGGATGAGCGACCAGGAGGCGCAGGCCACCGATCCGCAGCAGCGGCTGCTGCTGGAGACCTCTTGGGAGGCGGTCGAGCGGGCCGGTATCGATCCGATGGCGCTGCGGGGCAGCCGCACGGGGGTGTTCGCGGGCCTGCGGGACGAGCGCTACGGGGCTCTGGGGGCGCTCGACAGCACGGCATCCGACCTGATCGCGTGCACGCTGGGGCTCCAAGGACCGGCCCTCACCCTCGACACCGCCTCCTCGTCGTCGCTCATCGCCCTGCACGAGGCCGTGCGGGCGCTGCGGGCAGGAGAATGCGATCTGGCGTTGGCGGGCGGGGCGACGGTGATGTCGGCGGCGCGGCGGGCGTCGCGGGCAGGCGGGAGGTACGGCCCGGCCGCGGAAGAACAGACCGACGGCAGCGCGGTGTTCGGTGAAGGCGTGGGGATGCTGTTGCTGGAGCGGCTGTCGGACGCGCGACGCGGTGGCCGCGGGATCCTCGCCGTCGTCCGGGGTTCAGCGGTCCTCCACGACGGTGCGGACGGATCCGCGCGGCGTCGGGTGGTCCGGCAGGCCCTGGACGTCGCGGGGCTGTCCCCGGCCGACGTGGACGCGGTGGCGGCGTATGGCATGGGCACCGGGCTCGGCGACCCGGCCGGGACGCGGGCGCTGCTCGCCGTCTACGGCCCGGACCGGCCGTCGCGACGGCCGCTGTGGCTCGGCTCGGTCGCGCCCGCCGTCGGGCACGCCCAGGCGGCGGCGGGCGTGCTCGGTGTGATCGGGATGGTGAAGGCGATGGAGCACGGCGTGCTGCCTCGCACTCAGCACGGGGACACGCCGCCCCCGCGCGGGAACACGCGCGGCCCGAACGCGGCCCGATCCGCGGACACAGTCCTGCCCCCGGCCGAGACCGGCACCCGCGCCTGGCCGCACGCGAATCGTCCACGCCGGGCGGGCGTCTCGTCGTACGGCAGCGGCGGCACCCACGCGCATGTGGTGCTGGAACAGCCCGAGCGGAGCCCCGATCCCGGACCGCTGTCGGCGGCGGAGCAGCGGCGGGCCTGGCCGACCGGGGTGCCGTGGGTGCTGTCCGGGCGCGACGGGGACGCGCTGCGGGCGCAGGCCGAACGGCTGGCGGACCATCTGGCACGGCATCCGGAACTGACGTGTATGGAGGTGGGCGCCGGGCTGGCGCGGGGTCGGTCGGTGTTCGAACAGCGGGCCGTGGTCATCGGCGCCGACCGCGCCGAACTGCTCGGGGGTGTGACGGCCCTGGCGGCGGGCGTCCCGGCGCCCGGGCTCTTCCACGGCCGGGTCACCGCGGACGACCGGTGTGTGCTGGTGTTCTCCGACCGCGGTCTGGCGCAGGACATCGGGTGGGCGGCCCGGCTGGTGCTGACCGTGCCGGTCTTCTCCCGGCGGCTGGCGGAGTGTCAGCGGGCGCTCGCCGCGGTCGGCGACCACGCGTTGCGCGGCGGTGCCTTCCCCGGGTCCGAACCGTCCGTGCGGTGGGCGGTACTGGTGGCACTGGCAGCGGCGTGGCACGAGTACGGCGTCCGGCCCGCGGCGGTGGTCGGCGAGGGTGTCGGAGAGATCGCGGCCGCCTGCGTGTCCGGCGCCCTGTCGCTCGTGGAGGGCGCCCGGGCCGCGGCGCACGGTACCGAGATACCCGACGGCGACGGGTCGATTCCCCTGGTGCGGGCTTCCGTCACGCAACTCGACGCTGCCGTGCGCACGTTGAGCGCGGGCGGACACGCTCTCTACGTCGAGATCGGCGCCCCCTCGGCCGTCGCCCCGCGTCTGACGGCGGCTCTGGAGGGGCACATGGCGCGGGTCGTCGTCTCGCCGGTGGGCGGGGCGAGCGGCGCGGACGGGCTGCTGCCCACGCTGGCCGGACTGCACGTGTCCCGCACAAGCGTGGCCTGGCGCGCGGCCTTCCCCGACCTGAGCCTGGGCGGTCCGCCGGCCGACCTGCCGACGTACCCCTTCCAGCGGCGGCGGTACTGGCTGGAGGCCGGGCCGCCCACAGTGGACGCGGCCGGGCTGGCGCCGGTGGATCATCCGCTGCTCGGTGCCGTCGTGGAACTGCCCGAGGACGGCGGCCTGTTGTTCACCGGCAGGCTGTCGACGGCGGCGCAGCCGTGGCTCGGCGACCACCAGGTGGCGGGCAGGGTGGTGCTGCCGGGCACCGCGATGCTCGAACTGGCCCGGTGGGCGGGGGCGTACGCCGGCTGCCACCGGGTGGCCGAGCTGACCCCGCACAGCCCGCTCGACCTGTCCGCCGATCCCTGTGCCGGCCGGGCGCTCCGGCTCCGGCTGACCGGCGCGGACGCCGCGGGTCGCAGGCTGATGACTCTGTCCTCCCGGCCCTTCGGCGCCGCCCGGGAGGTGCCGTGGACGCGCCATGCCACGGGGATCCTCGGCCCGGACGGCGTCCCGGCCCGTCGGCCCGGTCCGGTCGCCTGGCCGCCGCCGGGCGCGCGGAGCGTGGACGTCGACGGCTTCCACCGGCGGGCCCAGGAGCATGGCGTCGAGTACGGGCCCGCATTCCGGGGGCTGCGGTCGGTGTGGCGGCGCGGCGACGAGGTGTTCGCCGAGGTCGCGCTGCCGGAGCCGATCCGGCACGAGGCCGGGCGGTACGGCCTGCACCCTGCGCTGCTCGACGCCGCGCTCCAGGCCTGGCCCGCGGCGTGTCCGGAGGCGGGTGCGGAACCTCCGGTGCAGCGCGTCTGGCAGGAGGTGACGACGACCGGTACCGCGGGACCGAGCGAGCTGCGGGTGCGGCTCACGCCCGTGAACGGCACGGGAGGGGTCGGCGACTCGTCGTGCGTGGAGATCGCCGAGGTGGTCGGCGTCTCGGTGACGACGGTGGCGACAGTGCGCCTGGAGTGCCCGGGCCATGGGCGGGCGCCCACCGACGGCGTCACCACAGAGCCGGTCCACGGCCGCCCGGCACTCGTGCCACCGGGACGCGACGACACACCGCCCGAGCAACGGGCGACCGCCGGACAACTCCTGCTGGTGCGGGACCAGTCGGCGCCCGGCGTCGGCGAGCCGTGACCGCGCGCGGGCCGCGGACGACGACCACGAACGGAGAGGAATCCCTGTGACGCAGCAGCACGTGCCCGGCGCGCCGGCCGAGAAGGGGGCCGCCCCGGGCGGCGACCGCACCGAGCGGATGGTGGAGGCGCTGCGCCACTCCCTGCGGGAGAACAGGCGCCTGCAACAGCACAACCGGCAGTTGGTGGAGGCCCGCCACGAGCCGATCGCCATCGTCGGCATGGGCTGCCGCTACCCGGGCGACGTCCGCTCGCCCGAGGAGTTCTGGGAGTTGCTGGACGAGGGGCGGGACGCGATCACGCCGTTCCCGTCCGACCGCGGCTGGGACGTCGAGTCGCTGTACGACCCGGACCCCGACCGGCAGGGCCACAGCTATGTGCGCCACGGCGGGTTCCTGGCCGACGCCGACCGGTTCGACGCCGGCTTCTTCGGGGTCAGCCCCCGTGAGGCCCTGATCATGGACCCGCAGCAGCGGCTGCTCCTGGAGACCTCGTGGGAGGCCGTCGAGCGGGCCGGCATCGACCCGACGTCCCTGCGCGGCAGCCGTACGGGCGTGTTCGTCGGCGCTGCGCCGCACGGCTACGGCGGTCCCGGCGTGCGTACGACGGCCGAGGGCGGCGAGGGATACGTGCTGACCGGCACCGCGCTCAGCGTCGCCTCCGGCCGGCTGGCGTACACCTTCGGCCTGGAGGGGCCGGCGATCACGGTCGAGACGGCGTGCTCGGCGTCGCTGGTCGCGCTGCATCTGGCCGTACGGTCGCTGCGGGACGGCGAGTGCGAACTGGCGCTGGTGGGCGGGGCGTCGGTGATGGCCCGCCCCTTCATGTTCGTGGAGTTCAGCAGGCAGCGCGGGCTCGCGCCCGACGGCCGCTGCAAGCCGTTCGCGGCCGCAGCGGACGGTACGGCCTGGGGTGAGGGCGTCGGCATACTCGTGGTGGAGCGGCTGTCGGACGCGCGGCGGCACGGGCACCGGGTGCTGGCCGTCGTCCGCGGCAGCGCCGTCAACCAGGACGGCGCCTCCGCCGGTCTGTCCGTGCCCAACGGTGGCGCCCAGCAGCGCCTGATCCGGGCCGCGCTCGCCGACGCCCGCCTCTCCGCCGGTGACGTGGACGTGGTCGAGGCGCACGGCACCGGCACCACGCTGGGCGACCCGATCGAGGCTCAGGCACTGCTCGCCACCTACGGGCAGAACCGCGCCGAGCCGCTGTGGCTGGGCTCGGTGAAGTCCAACGTCGGCCACACCACGCACGCGGCCGGTGTCACCGGCGTCATCAAGGCGGTGCTGGCGCTGCGGCACGGCGTCCTGCCCGCGACCCTGCACGTGGACGAGCCGACCCCGCATGTCGATTGGTCCGCAGGCGACGTGCGGCTGCTGTCCGAGCGGCGCCCTTGGCCGTCGACCGGCCGCCCCCGGCGCGCCGCGGTGTCGTCGTTCGGGATCAGCGGCACCAACGCCCACGTCGTCCTGGAACAGGCCGAGGAGTACGCGATCGAGGAGGCCGGCGGGCAGGGCGCGTCAGGCGAAGCCGGAGGCACGAGTTCGATCGGCGAGGCCGGTGGTCAGGGCTCCTCCGGCCCGTCCGGCGGGGAGGTCCGGGCCACCACCCCGGCGCTCGTCCCCTGGCAGTTGTCCGCCGCCACCCCCGAGGCCCTGCGCGCCCAGGCCGAGCGGCTGCGCGAGACGGTCGTGGCGCACGCGGACCCCGATCCGGCGGCGCTCGCCCTGCCGTTGGCCGTGCGGCGGGCGAGCCTGGACCACCGGGCCGTGATCATCGGCACCGGCCGGGACGAACTGCTCGCGGGGCTCGACGAGTTGCGTCACTCCGGCCCGGACGGGTCGGGTCGGGTCGTCACGGGAACCGCGGCACACAGCGCGGGCCTGGCCTTCCTGTTCACCGGGCAGGGCGCCCAACGGGCCGCTATGGGGCGCGAGTTGTACGCCGCCCATCCGGTGTTCGCCGAGTCGCTGGACCGGATCTGCGCGCTGTTCGAGAAGCGGGCGGACCTGCGGCTGCGTGAGGTGCTCCTCGCCGACGAGGGCACGGAGCAGGCGGCGCTGCTGGACCGTACGCGGTGGACGCAGGCCGCGTTGTTCGCCCTGGAGGTGAGCCTGTACCGGTTGGTGGAGTCCTGGGGGCTGCGCCCCGGCCATCTCCTGGGCCACTCCGTCGGTGAGCTGGCCGCCGCGCATGTCGCGGGCGTCTTCTCGCTCGACGACGCGGTCACGGCGGTGGCGGCCCGCGGCCGGCTCATGGAGGAGTTGCCGCCCGGCGGGCTGATGGCAGCCGTCGAGGCCACCGAGGACGAGGTCGCCGACCTCCTCGCGGGCCACGAGGAGGCGGCCGGCATCGCCGCCGTCAACGGCCCGACCTCGGTGGTCGTCTCGGGCGACGAGGACGTGGTGCGCTCGGTGGCCGGAACGCTGCGCGAGCGGGGGCGGCGGACGAAGGAGCTGGCCGTCAGCCACGCCTTCCACTCGCCCCGCATGGACGGCATGCTGGACGCCTTCCGCACGGTCCTGTCGTCGCTGGACCTGCGGGAGCCGAACCTCCCCGTCGTCTCCAACGTCACCGGCCGCCCGGCCACGTCGGCGGAGCTCCGCTCGGTCGACTACTGGGTGCGGCACGTCCGCCGGGCGGTGCGTTTCCACGACGGCGTGCGCACGCTGCTGGGCCTGGGGGTGCGCACCTTCCTGGAGCTGGGTCCGGACGGCGTGCTGTCCGCGATGACCCGCGACGGCGCGGCCGCCGCGCTGCCCGAGGAGGAGAACTCCACAAGCTCCACAGGCTCCATGGGCTCCACGGACTCCGCCGTCCTCGCGGTGCCGCTGCTGCGCCGCGACCGCTCCGAGGTCCGCACGGTCCTCACCGCGGTGGCCCAGGCGCACGTACGGGGCGTTCCCGTGGACTGGCGGGCACAGCTGACGGCCACCGGGAACGGGGCCCCCGAGCCCCTGCCGTTCGACCTTCCCACGTACGCCTTCCAAGGCGAGCGGTACTGGCTGTCCGGCGACGAGGGCACCCCGGTCGAGCAGGACGGGCTGGGGCTGGCCCCGGCCGGGCACCCCCTGCTCGGCGCCCTGCTGACCCAGGCGGACGGCGACGGGCTGGTTCTCACCGGCAGGCTGTCGTCCCGCGCTCCGGGCTGGCTCGGTGACCATGTGCTGCTGGGCTCGGTAGTGGTCCCGGGCACGGCGTATCTCGACCTGGCCCTGCACGCGGGCCGGCTGACGGGCTGCGACACGGTGGAGGAGCTGGTCCAGGAGCACCCGCTGGTCCTCGGCGAGGACACGGCCGTCCACCTCCAGCTCACCGTCGGGCCCGACGAGGGGGACGGACGCAGGCGGTTCACCGTGGCCTCCCGGCCGGCGTCCACGGCCCTCTCGGACGGCGAGGCCGCCGCGCAGGCATGGACGCACCACGCCGACGGTGTGCTGTCGGACGCCGGGGCCACCGCCGATGACCGCGGCCTGACGGGCCCATGGCCGCCTGCGGGGGCGGTGCCGGTCGATCTCACCGGGTTCTACGACGCCATCGCCCTCGACGGCTACCCGTACGGGCCGTCCTTCAAGGGGCTGCGCGCGCAGTGGCGTGCGGGCGAGGACGTCTTCGCCGAGGTGGAACTGCCGGAGCCGTTCCGCGCGGAGGCGGCCCGCTACGGAGTGCATCCCGCGCTGCTGGACGCCGCCCTGCACACCAGCCTGGGCGACACCGCCGAGCGGGTGGCGCTGCCGTTCTCCTGGCAGGGCGTCCGGTTGCACGGCACCGGCGCCACCGCGCTGAGGGTGCGGGTGACGCCGCTCGGTGAGGACACGATGGCGGTGCTGGTCGCGGACGGGCATGGGACGCCGGTGGCTTCGGTGGAGTCGCTGCGGTTCCGGCCGGTCACCGCCGAGCATCTGCGGGCCGCCGCCCGGCACCGGTCCACCGACAGCCTCTTCCACGTCGACTGGCAGCCGCCGGCCGACGCCGGGACGGTCCGGGACGTCGTCGCCGTGGGCGACGGCACGCCGCCGGACGGCCTGGTCGCGGAGACCTTCGCCGGCCTGGCGGAGCTGGGGGCGGCCCTGGAGGAGGGCCGGCCGGTGCCCGACGCCGTGCTGTGGGACTGCGGGGCGGCGGTGCCCGCCGACGCGGACCTCCCGACGGCCGCCCGCGTGGTCGAACGGGCGGTGCGGGGCGTGCTGGTGGGCTGGGCGGCGGACGAGCGGTTCGCCGGCGCACGGCTGGTGGTGGTGACCCGGGACGCGGTGGCCGTCGACGCGGACGACGCCGTACGAGGGCTCGAACAGGCGCTGGTGTGGGGGCTGGTGCGGGCCGCGCAGGCCGAGCATCCCGGGCGGTTCGTGGTGATGGACGTGGATGACACCGGCGCGCCGGAGGTGTGGCGGGCGGCGCTGGGCTCGGGCGAACCGCAGCTCGCGCTGCGCGGCGGCACGCCGCTGACGCCGCGGCTCGCGCGTGCCCGGCCGGCACCAGCGGACGGTGCCGCACCGGTGGCGGGGCTCGGTCCCGACGGCACGGTCCTCATCACGGGCGGCACGGGCGCCCTTGGCAGCCTCGTCGCCCACCACCTCGTGACCGCACACGGCGTGCGCAGGCTGGTCCTGCTCAGCCGGGGCGGGCCGCGCTCGGCCGGAGCCGGGGAACTGGCCGACGCGCTGAACGCGTTGGGCGCGGACGTCACGGTGGAGGCGTGCGACGCGGCCGACCGCGAGGCGCTGACGGCCGTACTGGACCGGATTCCCGCCGCGCACCCGCTGACGGCGGTGATCCACGCGGCGGGGGTCGTCGACGACGGCGTGCTCGACGCGCCGACCCCCGAGACCGTGGACGCGGTCCTGCGTCCGAAGGTCGACGCGGCCTGGCATCTGCACGACGTGACCCGGAAGGCAGCGCCGCCCCTGTTCGTGCTGTTCTCGTCCTCGACGGCCACGCTCGGTGCCGCGGGCCAGAGCACCTACGCCGCCGCGAACGCCTTCCTGGACGCCCTCGCCCAGCATCGCGCGGCCCTGGGGCTGCCGGCCGTGTCGCTGGCGTGGGGCGCGTGGGAGGCGGGCATGGCGGCCCGGCTGGACGACACGGCGCTGCGGCGGTTCCGTCGTTCCGGGGTGCTGTCGCTGTCCCCCGAGGACGGGCTGGCGTTGTTCGATGCGGCGCTGACGGCCGGAGGGAGCGCGCCCCGCACGCTGCTGCCGGTCCGTCTCGACACCGCCGGGCTGCGCGGCGCGGGCGAGGCGGTGCCCGTGCTGCTGCGCGGGCTGGTGCGCCCGCCGGCCCGGGCGGCAGAGGGCGTGCCGGCCCGGGAGGACGCCTCCGGCGGACTGCGGCGACGGCTCACCGAAGTCGACGGGGAGGAGCGGGAACGGATCCTGCTCGACGTGGTGCGCCGGACGGTCGCCGAGGTGCTCGGACATGCCGACGGGTCGGCCGTCCCGGCCGGACGCACTTTCAACGAACTGGGGCTCGACTCGCTGACGGCGGTCGAACTGCGCAACCGGCTGGGCGCCGTAACCGGGCTGAGGCTGCCGGCGACCCTCGTCTTCGACCATCCGACGGCCCAGGCGGTCACCCGCTACGTGGACGACGCGCTGCCGCGGGACGGCATCCCCTCAGCCGAGCCGGTGCTCGCCGAACTCGACCGGCTGGAGCGGTCGTTGGCCGTCGTCACGGCCGACCATCCCGACCGCGACCGGGTCGCCGCGAGGCTGCGCGCCCTCGTCGCCGGCTGGGGGCCGATGCCACCGGCCCGCACCGCGCCCTCGGCGGACGGAACGGCCCCGCGTCTGGACTCGGCCGACGACGACGAGGTCTTCGACTTCATCACCAACGAACTCGGGATCTCCTGACCCGTGCGCGACAGAGAGGACGGCACCACCGTGGCGAACGGCGAGACCACCGAGGACAAGCTCCGCTACTTCCTCAAGAAGGTGACGGCCGATCTCCAGCAGACCCGTGAGCGACTGACCGAGCTGGAGTCCGCCGAGGGCGAGCCGATCGCTGTGGTCGGCATGTCCTGCCGATACCCGGGCGGCGTGGAGTCGGCGGACGGGCTGTGGCGGCTGGTCCTGGAGGGCCGGGACGCGACGTCCGCGTTCCCGGACGACCGGGGCTGGGACCTGGAGTCGCTGTACGACCCGGACCCAGACACGCCGGGGACGACGAACACCCGCGAGGGCGGCTTCCTCGACGGGGCCGACCGCTTCGACGCCGCCTTCTTCGGCATCGGCCCGCAGGAGGCCCTGGCCATGGACCCGCAGCAGCGGCTCCTGCTGGAGACCTCGTGGGAGGCGTTCGAGCACGCCGGCATCGACCCGTCGACGCTGCGGGGCAGCCGCACGGGCGTGTTCATGGGCACCGGCCAGCAGGACTACGGGACGCTGCTGCGGCACGACCCGCAGCATCTGGAGGGCTATCTGATCAGCGGTCTGACCGCGAGCATCCTCTCGGGCCGCCTGGCATACGTCTTCGGCCTGGAGGGTCCGGCGCTGACCGTGGACACGGCGTGCTCGGCGTCGCTGGCCGCCGTGCACGTGGCCGTGCAGTCGCTGCGGCGCGGCGAGAGCGAACTGGCCCTGGCCGGCGGGGCGACCGTGATGGCCACGCCGTTCATGTTCACCGAGACGGCACGCCAGCGCGGTGTGGCGCCCGACGGCCGCTGCAAGGCCTTCGCCGCCGCCGCGGACGGCACGGGCTTCAGCGAGGGCGCCGGCGTCCTCGTCCTGGAGCGCCTGTCGGACGCGCGGCGCCACGAGCACCGGGTGCTGGCCGTGATCCGCGGCAGCGCCGTCAACCAGGACGGCGCCTCCAACGGCCTGACCGCGCCCAGCGGCCCGTCCCAGCAGCGGGTCATACGGCAGGCCCTGGCCGAAGCCCGTCTCACCCCGGCCGACGTCGACGCCGTGGAGGCGCACGGCACCGGTACGCGGCTGGGCGACCCCATCGAGGCGCAGGCGCTGCTCGCCACTTACGGGCAAGGTCGTGAAGAGCCGCTGTGGCTGGGCTCGTTGAAGTCCAACATCGGGCACACCCAGGCCGCGGCCGGTGTCGGCGGCATCATCAAGATGATCATGGCACTGCGGCACGGGGTGCTCCCGAAGACGCTGCACGTGGACGAGCCGACGCCGCACGTCGACTGGTCGGCGGGCCGGGTGGAACTCCTCACCGAGCGGCGCGCGTGGCCCGCCAGGGGCCGGCCTCGCCGCGCCGCCGTGTCCTCCTTCGGCGTCAGCGGCACCAACGCGCACGTGGTGCTGGAGCAGGCGCCCGCCGAAACCCCGGAGCCCGAGGGCGGGTTCGTCCCGCCCCTCGCTCCGGTCGTACCGCTCGCCCTCTCCGCCCGCGACGGCGCGGCCCTGCGCGACCAGGCCGAGCGCCTGGCCACGCACCTCGACGCTCTCACCGACGCGGAGGAGAGCGGACGAGAGGACGCCGACACGGGCGTACGGGAGGTGGCGCACGCCCTCCTCACCCAGCGCGCCGGCCTCGACCACCGCGCGGTGGTCCTCGGTGCCGACCGCGCCGAACTCCTCGCCGGGCTGCGGGCCCTGGCCGCCGGCAACCCGGTGCCCGGTGTCGTCACCGGGCAGGGCAGTTACGAGCGTCCGGTGTTCGTCTTCCCGGGGCAGGGCTCCCAGTGGACCGGCATGGCCACCGAACTGCTGAAGACCTCCGAGGTGTTCGCCCGGTCGATCGCCGACTGCGAGGCCGCGCTCGCCCCGTACGTCGACTGGTCCCTCACCGAGCTGCTGTGCGGCGGGGAGCGGCTGACCCGCTCCGTGGACGTGCAGCCCGCCCTGTTCTCGGTGATGGTCTCCCTCGCCGCTATGTGGCGGTCCCTGGGTGTCGAACCCGCCGCCGTCATCGGCCACTCGCAGGGCGAGATCGCCGCGGCCGTGGTCGCGGGCGCGCTCACCCTGGAGGACGGGGCCAGGATCGTCGCGCTGCGCGCCCAGGCGCTGCTCGCCGTCACCGGACGGGGTGGTCTTGTTCCCCTGGCGGTGTCCGAGGAGCGGGCCCGGCAGCTGATCGAGCCGTGGCAGGGGCGGATGCACGTGGCCGTCGTCAACGGTCCCGGGGCCACCGTCGTCGCCGGGGAGCCGAAGGACCTGGACGAACTCGTCGCCCTGTGCGAGGGGTTGGAGATCCGGGCCCGCCGGATCGACGCCGACTACGCCTCGCACTCGCCGTACGTCGAACCCGTCAGGGACGAGGTCCTGCGGGCGCTGGCGGACATCACGCCCCGCACCGCGGCGATCCCCTTCTACTCGACGGTCACCGGTGACCCCGTCGACACCGCGACGCTCGACGCCGAGTACTGGTACACCAACCTCCGGCAGACCGTCCGGCTGACCGACGCGGTGCGCACCGCGTTCGCCGAGGGGCACACCGCCTTCGTCGAGTGCAGCCCGCACCCGGTGCTCACGCTCGCCCTCGAAGCCATCGCCGAGGAGGCGGAGCGCGACATCCTCGTCACCGGCACCCTGCGCCGGGACGAGGGCGGCTGGCCCCGCTTCCTGGCCTCGGCCGCCCACGTCCACAGCCATGGCGTCCGCGTCGACTGGAGCGGGTTCACGACACCGCCGGGACGGGTGCTGGACTTGCCGACCTATCCGTTCCAGCGTCGGCGGTACTGGGTCGAGCGCCGGGCGGCGGACCCGGTGCCCGCACCCCTGGGTGCCGTGCCGGCCTTCGCGCAGGCGGGCGGGCGGCCGGAGCCGGAGGGCGAGGAGGGGGTTACCGAGCTGGCGCGCCGGCTGGCCGAACTGCCTGCGGCGGAACGGCAGTCGCTGGTGCTGGACCTTGTGGTGGACGAGGCGACGGCCGTGCTGGGCCTGTCGTCCCCCGCCGCGCCCGGCCAGACCTTCAACGACCTCGGCTTCACGTCGATGACCGCGGTCGAGCTGCGCAACCGGCTGCGCGCCGCGAGCGGCACCCGCCTGTCGGCGTCCGTCGTCTTCGACTACCCGACCCCGCAGGCCCTGGCCGGGCATCTGCTCGACCGGATCACCGGCACCCGCGAGCAGGCCCCGGCCGCGGCACCGGATGCCCCTGCCGACACGGGCACGCCCACGGACGACGACCCGATCGCGATCGTCGCGATGGCGTGCCGCTATCCCGGGGACGTGCGCGGGCCGGAGGACCTGTGGCGGCTGGTCGACGACGGCACCGACGCGATCAGCCCCTTCCCCGAGGACCGCGGCTGGGACCTGGAGGCGATCTACGACCCCGATCCGGGGCGGGTCGGCCACACCTACACGAGCGAGGGCGGCTTCCTCGCCGACACCGACCGCTTCGACGCGGCGTTCTTCGGGATCAGCCCGCGCGAGGCCCTCTCCATGGACCCGCACCAGCGGCTGCTGCTGGAGACCGCCTGGCAGCTGTTCGAGCACTCCGGTATCGACCCGACCGGCCTGCGCGGCAGCCGTACCGGGGTCTTCGCCGGTCTCGCCGGGCAGGACTATCCACGGCTGGTGGCGGGGGCGGCCGCGCGGCAGGGCATCGAGGCCTTCCTGATGACGGGCAGCGCGGCGAGCGTGATGTCCGGCCGGTTGTCCTACACCTTCGGCCTGGAGGGCCCGGCGGTGACGGTGGACACGGCGTGCTCGTCGTCGCTGGTGGCGCTGCACCTGGCGGCGCAGTCGCTGCGGGCGGGCGAGTGCGAGCTGGCGCTGGCCGGCGGGGTCACCACGATGGCGACGCCGGATCCGTTCATCCAGTTCAGCCGGACCCGGGGACTGGCACCGGACGGCCGGTGCAAGCCGTTCTCGGCCACCGCCGACGGGACCAGTTGGGGCGAGGGCGTCGGCCTGGTGCTGCTGGAGCGGTTGTCGGACGCGCGGCGCAAGGGCCATCGGGTGCTGGCCGTGGTCCGCGGCACCGCCACCAACCAGGACGGTGCCTCCAACGGCCTGTCCGCGCCCAACGGGCCCTCCCAGCAGCGCGTCATCCGCCAGGCCCTGGCCAACGCCCGCCTCACCCCCGCCGACGTCGACGCCGTGGAGGCGCACGGCACCGGCACCACGCTCGGCGACCCCATCGAGGCGCAGGCGCTGCTGGAGACGTACGGCAGGGACCGGCCGGCCGAACGGCCGCTGTGGGTGGGCTCGGTGAAGTCCAACATCGGGCACACGGCCGCCGCCGCGGGCGTGGCGGGTGTCATCAAGATGGTGAAGGCGATGGAGCACGGCGTCCTGCCGCGCACCCTGCACCTGACCGAGCCGACTCCGCATGTGGACTGGTCCGCGGGTGCCGTGGGACTGCTGGCCGAGCCGGTCCCGTGGCCGGAGACCGGACGTCCGCGGCGCGCCGGGGTGTCGGCGTTCGGCATCAGCGGGACGAACGCGCACGTGATCCTGGAGCAGCCGCCCCGGCAGGACGAGGCCCCGCGCCCCGAGGCTCCGGCGGCGGAGACGGGGCGGGAGACCCTGCCGTGGCCGCTGTCGGCGCACAGCGCGGCGGCCCTGCAGGAGCAGGCACGGCGGTTGCGCGAGCACCTGTCCGCACGCCCGGGGACGGACCTGGCGTCCGTGGCCGGCACGCTGGCCCTCGCCCGCGCCGCGCTGCCGCACCGCGCGGTGGTCGTCGGCACCGGCCAGGACTCCCTGGAGGCGGGGCTCACCGCTCTGGCGGCGGGAGCACCGGCACCCGGCCTGGTACGCGGTACGGCTGCAGGCGGGCGCGTCGGCCTCCTCTTCCCCGGCGAGGACGGCCAATACGCCGGTATGGGGCGCGAGTTGTACGAGCGATACCCGGTCTTCGCGCGGGCCCTGAACGAGCTGTGCGAGAAGCTGGAACGCGAGCCGGCCCTCGGCGGCGACGGCGACGCGGCCCGTCCCGGACTGCGTGACGTGCTGTTCGCCGAGGCCGGCACCCCCTGGTCGGCCCTGCTGGACGAGACCGGGTACGCCCAGGCCGCCGCGTTCCTCGTCGGCGCCTCCTCCTTCTGGCTGCTCCAGTCCTGGGACGTAGTACCGGACGTGATGGGCGGTCACGCAGTCGGCGAGCTGACGGCCCTGTACGCGGCGGGTGTGCTGTCGGCCGAGGACGCCTGCCGGCTGGTGGCGGCGCGGGCACGGCTGACGCGGTCGGCCTCCGGCCCGGACGGGCGCCACGGGGCGTCGCGGGAATCCCGACCCAGCCAGGACGCCTTGGAGGAGTTCGGGCGGCTGGCGGACACGATCGACTTCCGGCCGCCGCGTATCGCCATGCTGTCGGGCGCCACGACCGGGGAGGGGGACAAGCCCGAGCACTGGGTCCGCCGGCTGCGTGAGACGCCCGGCGACCCTGACGTCGTGGACGCGCTGCTGGACGCGGGCGTCACGACGGTGGTCGAGGCCGGCGCGGGCGGTGTGCTGACGGCGCTGGTGCGGGACGCGGCGTCCGGACGCCCGGGCCCGGACACCGAGGCGGCGCCGCTGCTGCGCAGCGACCGGCCGGAGCGGCAGAGCGCGCTGGAGGCGCTGGCCCTGCTGCACGTGCGCGGGGTACGCGTCGACTGGTCCGCCGTCCTGGACGGCGTCCCGGTCGGCGCCCCGGTCGACCTGCCCACGTACGCCTTCCAGCGTCGCCGTTTCTGGCCGGACGGCACCCTGCCGACGATGGCCGCGCCGACCGGAGGCGAAGGGGGGGCGGAACCGGCCGGGGACGCGGCGGCCCAACTGCGCGATCACCTGGCCCCGTTGACGGCCGACGCCCGCGAGACCGCCCTGCGTGCCCTGATCGCCCGGCAGGTGGCCACGGCCCTCGGGCACGCCGACACCGCCGAGGTCGAGGCGGCGTTCAGCCTGCCGGAGCTGGGCATCGAGTCCGTCATGGCCGCGGAGATCCGCGTGCACCTCCAGACGGCCACCGGAGCACAGCTGCCGGCCACGGCGCTCTTCGAGCACCCCACGCTCGACGGATTCGCCGCCCACCTCCACACCCTGCTGGTCTCCGCGGCGCTCCTGCCACCGCCCGGCGACGAGGAGCCCGAGGACTCCCCCGCCCCGACGGCGTCCGAGTCCACCGGTTCCGGAGTCCTGACCGCGCTCGCCGCGCGGGCCGGGCAGGTCGGCCGCTTCGCCGACTTCCAGGCGTTCCTGGAGGATGCGGCCCGGTTCCGGGAGACGTTCGACGCGGCCGACGTCGAGGCCGGGACGGTACGGCGGCCCGCGCCGGTGCGGCTCGCCCGCGGCGACGGGGGACCCGCGCTCGTGTGCTTCCCGTCGTTCGCGGGCAAGTCCGGCGCCCACCAGTACGCCCGGCTGGCCGCCGGCGCGCGCGGCGAACGGGACATGTGGGTGTTGCCCGCACCCGGCTTCGTCACGGGCGAACCCCTGCCCGCGGACCTCGACGCCCTGGTCCGGCTGCACGCCGACGACGTCGAACGGTGCACGGGCGGCGCGCCCTTCGCGCTCGTCGGGCATTCGGCCGGCGGCTGGCTCGCGGACGTGGTGGCCGCGGAGCTGATCCGCCGGGGCCCCCGTCCGGAGGCTCTGGTCCTGCTGGACAGCTACGCGCCCGGCAGTGCCGTACTGCCGCATGTCGCGCGGTACATCGGCCGGTCGCTGGCCGAGACGCCCGACGACGGCGTCGCCGCGCTCCTGGACGACACCGCGCTGACCGCGATGGGCGGCTTCGGCCGCCTCTTCGCGGACTGGCGTCCGGACGGCCTCGACGTCCCGGTCCTCCAGGTCCGGGCGAGTGAGCCGCTGCCGGAACCGCAGTTCCCCGCCTCCGGCTGGCAGGCCGACTGGCCCGTGCGGCCCGCGCCCGCCGAGGTGGACGTGCCCGGCGACCACTTCACGATGCTCACCGCGCACGCCGCGACCACGCTCGATGCGGTCCGCGGCCACCTCTCCTGATCTCCTCCCCCGCACCCCTCGAAGGACGGCCCCGATGCCCCCTCGTTTCCACCCGATCGAAGAAGCCGACCACTCCTACTTCACCCGGGCACCCCTGTACATGACGCGCTCCGTCGACGTCCCCTACCCGGTCGAGGAGACCTGGGCGGCCCTGACGGACGACTCCGGCCCGGCGCACTGGACGAAGGGCGTGAAGCGGCTGACCTGGACCTCCCCCCGGCCCTTCGGGGTCGGCACCACACGGGAGGTCGAGCTCAACAGCGGGCTCGTGCTGCGCGAGCGGTTCTTCCACTGGGAGGAGGGCCGCCGCAAGACGTTCACCGGCGTCGAGAGCACCGTCCGCATGTTCCGCCACCTCGTGGAGGACTACGTCGTGGAGTCCACCCCGGACGGCTCGCGGCTCACCTGGCAGTGGGCCGCCGAACTGCACCGCCCGTGGACGTATCTGAAGCCCCTGCTGATGCGGGCGGTTCTGGAGCCCGCGGCCCGCTCCCACATCGACGGGCTGCGTGCCCACATGGCCACCACCCGCTGACCTCCGCACGAGGCGGACCGTCACCGGACAAGACATCGGCAGGAGAGGACGCACATGTGTGGGATCGTCGGCTGGATCGCCTTCCGGCACGACCTTCAGAAGGAACGCCCCGTCCTGGACGCGATGACCGCCACCATGGTCTGCCGCGGCCCGGACGCCGGAGGCACCTGGGTGTCCCCGCGCGCGGCCCTGGGCCACCGCCGGCTCTCGGTCATCGACCTGGAGGGCGGGGTCCAGCCCATGACGGTGGACACCCCGGACGGCCCGGTGGTGCTGACGTACAGCGGAGAGGCGTACAACTTCCGCGAGCTGCGCGACGAACTGCGCCGCCGTGGACACGAGTTCCGCACCTCCAGTGACACCGAGGTGGTGCTACGCGGCTACCTGGAGTGGGGCGAGGAGGTCGCCGACCGTCTCCTCGGCATGTTCGCCCTGGGCATCTGGGACGGCCGTACCGAACGCCTGGTCCTGCTGCGCGACCAGCTCGGTATCAAGCCGCTGTACGTGTACGAGACCGAGGACGGTGTCCTGTTCGGGTCGGAGGCCAAGGCCCTGCTGGCGCATCCGGCCGTGGAGGCCGTGGTGGACCAGGACGGCTTCCGGGAGATGATGGGCTTCGTCAAGGAGCCGGGCGTGGCCGTGTGGCAGGGCATGCGGGAGGTCCGGCCGGGCACGATGCTGATCGTCGACCGGTCCGGTGTGCGCGAGCGCATCTACTGGCGGCTCGAGGTCGAGGAGCACCGGGACGACACGGAGAAGACTGTGCGCCGGGTCCGTGAGCTGCTGGAGGACAGCGTCGGCCGGCAGTTGGTCGCGGACGTGCCGCTGTGCCTGCTGCTCTCCGGCGGGCTGGACTCCAGCGCGCTGACGGCGCTGGCGGGGCGGAAGCTCGCCGAGGAGGGCGGGCGAGTCCGGACGTTCACCGTTGACTTCGAGCAGCCGGACGCCTTCCGCGCGGACGAGCTGCGCGGCTCGCCGGACGCCCCGTTCGCGCACGCGGTCGTGGACCACGTGGGCACGCTGCACAGCGACATCCGGCTGGACCACCGCGCGCTGGCCGACCCGGAGGTGCGCCGGACAGTCATCGCGGCCCGCGATCTGCCGTTCGGCTTCGGTGAGGGCGACAACTCGCTGTATCTGCTGTTCAAGGCGATCCGTGAGCACTCGACGGTGGCCCTGTCGGGCGAGTCCGCCGACGAGACGTTCGGCGGCTACTCGTGGTTCCACCACCCCGCGACGCAGCGGACCCCGGCCTTCCCGTGGGTGGCGCCCCTGGTGCCGACCCGGCTGTACCGGCAGGAGTTGACGCAGGGCGTCCTGGACCTGCCCGGCTATCTGGCGCAGCGCTGGTCCGACGCGGTCGCGCAGGTGCCGTCCCTGCCGGGCGAGGACGCGCAGGAGCGCCGGATGCGCGTGTTCTCCCACGTGCATGTGACCAGCGCGCTCGGCACGTTGCTGGACCGCAAGGACCGGATGAGCATGGCGGTCGGTCTGGAGGTGCGGGTGCCGATCTGCGACCACCGGCTGGTGCAGTACGTCTTCAACGCGCCGTGGTCGATGAAGACGTTCGACGGCCGGGAAAAGAGCCTGCTGCGGGCCGCGGTGCGCGATCTGCTGCCGGCCTCGGTGGCGGACCGGCCCAAGGGCCACTATCCGCTGACGCAGGAGCTGAGTTACGTCGAGGCGTTGCAGCGTCAGGTGGGCGAGCTGCTGTCCGACGACCACCGCGCGGTGGAGTTCTTCGAGCGGGGGGCGCTCGACCGGGCCGTACGGGAGACACCGGAGGCGGTGGAGCGCGACGAGCGCGACGCCTTCGAGCGGGTCCTCGACCTGGCCGTCTGGATGGACCTGTACCGTCCCACGATCAAGCTGTCCTGACCCCGTGTCACCACATGTCTTGGGGGGCGCGACTCGGTTCGCGCCCCCCAAGACATGCAGATCACCGCTCCAGCAGGGCGGCGAGCGCTCGCGGTGTGGGATTGCGGTACAGGTCCCGTGTCTGCGGGGTCGGCAGGCCCTTGTCCCGGAAAGCGGCCGCCAGCCGGGTGGCGAGCAGGGAGTTGCCGCCGATGCCGAAGAAGTCGTGGTCCGGACCGACCGTGAAGCCGAAGACCTCGCTCCACAGCAAGCAGACCCGGGCGAGCAGCCCCGACTCCGCCGCCGCCCCGGACGCATCGGGTCCGGACGCCGTGTCGGCCGGTCGGGCGCCGCCCGGCACGGCGGGCTGCGGCGCCGGCAGCCTGCCGGCGTCCAGCTTCCCGTTGATCGTGCGGGGGATCTCGGAGATCGGCGTCCAGGTGCTGGGCAGCATGTACTGCGGCAGGGTCTTGGCGGCGCGTTCCCGTATCTCCGCCGTGCCGTGGTCGGTGCCCACGCCGTCGCGGAACATCAGGTAGGCGTCGAGGCGGAGCCCGCCGACCTGGTCGCGGCCGGGGATCACCACGGCGTCGGACAGGGCCGGGTCCTCCAGCAGAACGGCCCGCACCTCGTCCGTCTCGATGCGGTAGCCGCGGATCTTGACCTGGTTGTCCAGGCGGCCCCAGTGCTCGATACGTCCGTCGGGCAGCAGCCTGCCCCCGTCGCCGCTGCGGTACCGGGTGCCGCCGCCGGCCGGGTCGTCGAGGAAGCGTTCGGCGGTGAGTTCCGGGCGGTCGAGGTAGCCGAGCGCCACACCCACGCCACCGACCTGGATCTCGCCCCGGACGCCCCGCGGGAGCAGCCGGCCCCTGCGGTCCCGGACGGAGACGCTCCAGCCGCGCAGCGGGCGGCCCACCGACCGGTCGCCGTGCAGGATCTCGGTCCGTGTCACGGTCTGGGCGGTGACGTGCACCGTGGTCTCGGTGATGCCGAACATGTTGACGAAGCGGCACCGCGACCAGCCGTCGGTGTCCAGGCAGGGCCTGAGGACACGGGGGTCGAGTGCCTCTCCGCCGAAGACGAGCAGCCGCACCGACACCGTCCCGTCCGCCTCGCCGGACCGCACGAGTCGGACGATCTCGCCGAACGCCGAGGGCGTCTGGTTCAGGACGGTCACCCGCTCCGACACCAGCAGGTCCAGGAAGGACTGCGGTGACCTGGCCGCGAAGTAGGGGACGATCACCAGCCGTCCGCCGGTGAGCAGACAGCCCCAGATCTCCCACACGGAGAAGTCGAAGGCGACCGAGTGGAACTGCGACCACACGTCGTCGGCCGAGAGCGCGAAGTCCGCGCGGGTGGCTTCGACGAGCGCGGTGACATTGCGGTGCGGGACGACCACTCCCTTGGGGTGGCCGGTGGTGCCGGAGGTGTAGATGACGTACGCGGGCCGCGCCGGGTCGCTCCGGTCGGTGACGGGGGTGTCCGGTTCCCGCTCGGCGAGCGCGGCCAGGTCGGCGAGGGACACCGTGCGGGCTCCGGCGATGTCCGGGCCCGAGTCCTCCTCGGGGCCGATCACGAGCCGCAGACCGGCGTCCTTCACTGTGTAGGCGATCCGCTCGGCGGGATAGCCGGGGTCCGTGGGGACGTAGGCCGCCCCGCTCTTGAGGACGGCCAGGAGCACCACCACCAGATCGGCGGAGCGTTCCATGCAGACGCCGACCCGGTCCCCCTCCGCCACGCCGAGGGACCTCAGCGTGTGGGCGAAGCGGTTGGCCCGCTCGTCGAGCTGCCGATAGGTGAGGGTCTCCCGCTTGTGGGTGACGGCCACGGCGTCGGGCCGGGCGGCGGCGACCTCCTCGAAGGCCCGGTGGACACAGCGGAGTTCCGCGTCGAGCGGACCGCCGTCCGCCAAGTCCAGGATCGCGGCCTCCTCCTCATCGTCCAGGATCCGCAGCCGGTCCACGGGCGTCGTGGGCGGCTGGTCGAGGAGCTGTCCGTGGACCCCGGTCAGGTGCCGGCAGAACTGCGCGACGAGCGTCCCGTCGTGACGGCTCTCGTCGAAGAGGCACACCCCTTCCGGCCCCTCGGGGCCCTCATCGAACCAGTGGAGGGCCAGGGGCGTGCCGGGCCGGGTGCCGGGGAAGTACGCCACCTCGGGGTCGGGGCTCTCGTCGTCGAAGGCCACGGTGATCCGCGACAGCGTGTGCTCGCCGCCGTCGTCGGCGGCCGGTGGTGCGGCGCCCGTGGACCGGGCGAGGTCGTCGAGGGCAGACCGCGCCCGTGCGAGCAGTTCGCCCGTGGTGTCGGTCTCCGCCAGCGTCAGCGGTACGGCTTCCTCCGCCGCGCCCAGGACGGCGGCACTGCGGTGACGGCGCCGCACCACGTCCACGGTCACCTCGGCACGGTCCAGGTAGCGCATCGCCGTGTACGCGACCGCGGCCAGCTGGACGGCGCGGAGCTCCGGCGTGCCCGGTGCCGGGCGGTGGCCGGCCGGGGCCGTGGGGAGCGTGAACCGGTGCGCCGCGCGGCGGGCGGGGCCGTCGGCGGGGCCCGGCGCGCCCGCGGCGGCCGCGGTGGCTGCCCGCGAAACGCCCGCCGTGTCGTCCGGGCCCGTGGCCGGGAGGTCCCACCACAGCCGCGGCGCGGGGCTGTCGGGGCCGGCGGCGACAGCCTTGGCGACCGAGGTGAGGGACGCCCGGTCGAGACACCGCCTAGACGCGGTGAAGACGAGCTGGTCGGCGTCCGCGCAGCGCAGGACCACCAGCCGCACCGGCGCCGGACCGTACCGGGGCACCGGGCGCAGCAGTTCTCGGTGCAGTGCCCGCACCGCCCGGGGGTCGTCCGAGCGGCAGGACACCGTCTCGCACCACACCGTCCGGGGCTCCCGGGCGCCGTTCCGCACGGCCGCGCAGAGGTCGCGTTCGTCGGGTACGGGGCATCCGGCGACGACGTCCCGCAGGCGCTCTGCGAGGACCTCCGGGTCCACACGCCGGTCCGGGCGCAGGACGACCGCGTGCTGGTCGTCGGGTCGGGAACGCTCGGTGGGCGAGAGGGCGTTGTGCGACTCGTACGCGGTCAGGACCGCTGACATCTGGGCTCCCTGTCTGAGGTGCGGGCCGGGGCTGCCGGGCTCCCCGACCGTGGGGAGGGCCGCCAGGCTCCCCGGCCCTGAGGTCGGCTACCGGGCTTCTCGGCCACGCATCCGGCTGCTCGGCGACGCAGCCGCCTATTTGGCCGTGAATCCGCCATCGACGGTGACCACGCTGCCGGTGACACCGCGCGAGCCGTCGCCGACCAGCCACAGCACGGCTTCGGCGACCTCGCCCGCTTCGACCAGTTCGTTCGTCGGCTGGGCCTGCACGAAGATCTCCTCGTGCTCCGCGACGGGCACGTCGAGGGACTTGGCTATCTCGGAGAGCATGCGGCCCTCCAGCACCGGATCGTCCCGTACCGACCCCGGGCACACCGCGTTCACACGGACCTTGAGCGGCGCGTAGTCGAGGGCGGCGGCGCGGGTCAGGCCGATCAGCCCGTGCTTGGCGGTGACGTAGGCGGCGAAGTTGCGGTAGCCGACCAGCCCGGCGGTAGAGGAGATGTTGACGATGCTGCCGGAGCGCTGCCGCGCCATCACCTCACCGACCGCCCGGGTCATGCGCCAGGCCCCGGAGAGGTCCACGTCCAGCATGACGGTCCACTCGTCCTCGCCGATCTCGTGGACCGCCCGGCCCGAGGGGGCGGCGATGCCGGCGTTGTTCACCACGGCGTCCACACGTCCGAAGCGCTCGACGGCTGTTGCGACCACGGCCTCGACGGCGGGCAGGTCACGGACGTCGGCGGGATGGGAGACGACGGTGGCGCCGTGCGCCCGGCACAGTTTCTCCGTGTGGGCCAACTGGCCCTCACTGCCGAGGGCGTACAGGACCAGCGGGAGGTCGTCTGCGATGTCGGTTAGCACCAGATCGGCGCCGTGCGAGGCGAGCAGTTCGGCGCAGGCGCGGCCGATGCCGCGGGCGGCGCCCGTCACGATGACCGTCTTGCCGTTCAGTCTCTGGCTCATGCCCACGCCTTGAGCTCGTCGTCGATGAGCTTCAGCAGCGGGCCCGGGTACTCGGTCAGGTACATGTGGCCGCCGGGCAGTTCCTCCAGACGGAACCCGGACCGGGCGACCGTCTTCCACTGACCGGCCTGCTCGGCCGAGACCAGCGCGTCGTCCAGGCCGCGCACGGACGTGATCGGCGCGTCGAGAGGGTCCTTCGCGGTCGAGACGTACGCCTCGTGCATCTCCACGTCGGAGCGGAGCGTCGGCAGCAGCAGCTCCAGCAGTTCCGGGTCCGCCATGGTCGGGTGGTCGTATCCGGCGAACTCGCGCACCCGGGCCAGGAACTCCTCGTCCGGAAGCCCGGTGGCGCCCACCTCACGCCTGGTCGTGGGTCCTGCCGAACCGCTGACGAAGAGGTGGGCCACCGGTATCCCCCGCCGCTCGCGGAGGTGACGCGCCGTCTCGTAGGCGAGGACGGCACCGAAGCTGTGGCCGAAAAGGGCCACCGGCCCCGAGGACAGCCCGGCCTCGGCGACGAGGTCGTCCGCCATCGACTCGACCGCGGTGAACACGTCCGGGTAGGGCGGGTCGTCGAGGCGCCGCTCGCGCCCCGGGAGTTGGACGGGATGAACCCGGGTGGCCTTCAGGTCGTAGCGCTGCCACGGGGTGAAGAAGCTCGCGCCCGCTCCGGCGAAGGGGAAGCACAGCAGGGGAACGGTCATGGGGGTACGGCTCCTGTCAGTCGCCTGTACAGGCTGTCGGTTCAGTCGCCTTCGCAGGCGGTTGGCTCGGGCGCCCTTGCAGGCGGTCGGTCCGGTGCACGGCGGACGCGCCCTCGGCGCGCGAGGCGATGCGACTGTGTCACGGGGTGCTTGAGCCGCCCTTGAAGCAGGTTTTTCCACCGCTCCTTGACCCGCGTTCGAGCCGGAATACGGAAGCTGGCTGCCTCGGGCGATCCGACGCTGGAGACCTGATGAGCACCCCCACGCACGCCGAAATGGACCACTGCCACGGCGACCGTCGGCATCCCCCGGGGCGTGACGCTCCGGAGTCCCGCGTGGTGAACCTGCCGGGCCAGCGCGGCCGAGCGGGACACCGGGATCCGTGCGGCCGTAGTCCATTTGTCTGACGAGGGTGGTAACCGTGCTCCAGGACGCAGACGACTCCAAGGTTTCCGCGTCGCCGCCGCGCAGTGCTCCCGAGCCGGCCACGGCTTCGGGCCCGGCGACTTCGGGCCCGGTGACTCCGGCCGTGCCGACGGGCCTGACCGGAGCGCAGGAAGGCATCTGGTACGGGCAACAGCTCGGCCCGCGGAGCCCGGCTTACAACACCGGCGAGTACCTGGAGATCCACGGACCGCTCGACAGGGACCTGTTCGAGACGGCGCTGCGCCGCACCGTCTCCGAGACGGAAGCGCTGGGGCTGCGCTTCGTCGACACACCCGAGGGACCGCGCTGCCGGTGGGCGCCGACCGACGACTGGGTGCTGCACGTGCAGAACGTGAGTTCCGCGCCAGATCCCACGGGGGCGGCCGAGGCGTGGATGCGCGCCGACCTCGCCACCACGGTGCCGCTGGACGAGGGCGCGCCGTTCACCCATGCCCTGTTCAAGGCGGCCGAGGACCGCCACCTGTGGTTCATGAAGGTCCATCACATCCTCCTGGACGGCTACGGATACCTGCTCGTCTTCCGCAGGACCGCCGAGGTCTACAGCGCGCTGGCGGCCGGGCAGGAAGTGCCGGCCGCGTGGTTCGCCCCCGTCCGGACGCTCCAGGACGAGGAGGCCACCTACCGGGCCTCGGAGCGCTACGAGCGGGACCGCGCCCACTGGGCGAAGCGCCTCGCCGGCCTCTCCGGGGCCGTCACGCTCACCGAGGGCTCCGCGCTGCCCTCGCCCGCCTTCGTGCGCCGCGCGGCGCGCCTGTCCCCGGCCGCCGCCGAGCGACTCTCGGCCGTCGCGTCCGAGGCGGGCGCGAACCGCAACGAGCTGCTGCTCGCCGCCGTCGCCGCGTACACGTACCGCGTGACCGGCCACGAGGACGTGGTCCTGGGTGTGACGACCATGAGCCGGCTCGGATCCGCCGCTCTGCGCACACCGGGCACGGTGTCGAACAATCTTCCGCTACGGCTGTCCGTGCGGCCGGGCGCCACGGCGACCGAGCTGATCGCGGCGACGGCCGACGGGCTGCGGGACGTCCGCAAACGCCAGCAGTACCGCGGCGAGGACCTGCGCCGGGACCTGAAGTTCCTGGGCGGCGACCGACGGCTGTTCGGGCCGCTCGTCAACCTGGTCCCCTTCTCCCACCGACTGCACTTCGGCGGCCACCCCGCGACGCCGCACCACCTGTCGGGCGGCGCGGTCGACGACCTGCTGATCACCGTGCGGCCGGGCGCGGACGGCACCGGTCTGGACATCGCCCTCGACGCCAACCCGGCGCTGTACGCCGAGGAGGAGATCGTCGGTCACCTGGCGGGACTGCTGGATGTGCTGGACCAACTAGGCGCCGCAGGGGAGGAGTTCACGGTCGACAAGGCGGTTGCGCACTCTTCGCGTTCGGACGAGGGCCCCGCCCGGATGCCCACCGGGCCGGCCGACGGCCTCACCCCTACCGCCGACACCGACACCGACATCGAGCCCCCGAGCGGCCCCGAAGCTCTCGTCTGCCGCCTCTTCGAGGAGTTGCTCGCACTGCCCGCGGGCTCGGTCGGGCCGGACGACGACTTCTTCGACCTCGGCGGGCAGTCCCTGCTCGCCGCCAAGCTGCGGACCAGGCTGCGGGCCGCCACCGGCGCCGAGGTGTCCCTGAGGACGATCTTCACCAAGCCGACCCCCGCCCAGATCGCCGCGGGGATGGCGGCCCCCTCCGCCGCGCGGCCACCCGCGCGGCCGGCGCTGGTGGCCGCCGAGCGCCCGGAACGGATCGCGCTGTCCTCCGCCCAGCAGGGCATGTGGTTCCTCAACCAGCTCGACCCCACGGTCGCCACGTACAACATGCCGCTCGTCGTACGGCTGAAGCGGCCGGTCGCCGACGAGGCCCTGCGCGCCGCGCTGACGGACGTCGTCGACCGGAACGAAGGCCTGCGCACCCTCCTGCCGCAGGCCGACGGCACGCCGTACCAGGACATCCGCGCGCCGGGAACCGTGCGGCCGACGCTGGAGTCGGTGGACTGTCCCGCCGAGGAGGTGGCGGCGTACGTCGCCACGGCACTGCGCCGTCCGTTCGACCTGACGCGGGACCTCCCCCTGTGGGCGGGACTGTACGGCCCCCGGAACGGGGAGCGGACGCTGGTACTCGTCCTGCACCACAGCGCGGCCGACGGGTGGTCGCTGGTGCCGTTCGCGCACGACCTCTCGACGGCGTATGCGGCCCGCGCGCAGGGCCGGGCTCCCGACTGGGCGCCGCCGGGCGTCCAGTACGCCGACTACGCGCTGTGGCAGGAGAAGCTGCTCGCCGGACTGCGCGACGCCGACTCCCTGATGGGCCGTCAACTGGCGTTCTGGAAGAAGGCTCTGGCCGGCCTGCCCGAGGAGATCCCGCTGCCTGCCGACCGGGAGCGCCCCGCCGTGCCCGGTCGCCGGGGCCGCGGCCTGAGCGTCGACATCGGCGCCGGCCTGCACCGCGCCCTGCTGCGGCTGGCCGACACCGGCGGGGCCAGTCTGTTCATGGTCCTCCAGGGCGCTCTGGCCGCCCTGCTCACCCGCTGCGGCGCCGGTACCGACATCCCCGTCGGCACGCCGGTCGCGGGGCGCGCCGACGCGGCCCTGGACGAGGTGATCGGCGTCGTCACCAACACCCTCGTCACCCGCACCGACACCTCGGCGGACCCCGCGTTCCGCGACCTGCTGGCCCGGGTGCGCGCCTTCGACCTGGCGGCCTACGACCATCAGGACCTGCCGTTCGACCGGCTGGTGGACGAGCTCAACCCGGCCCGCGCGGCCGCCCGGCACCCGCTGTTCCAGGTGATGCTGGCCCTCCAGAACAACACCGAGGCGGTCCTGCGGCTCGGCGAGAACGCGGCGCCTCTGCATCCCACGGCGACCGGCACGGCGAAGTTCGACCTGTTCGTCGAGTTCACGGAGCGCCGCGCCGACGACGGGACACCCGCCGGGCTGTCCTGCCATGTCGAGTACGACACCGGCCTCTTCGACGAGGCCACGGTCCGCCGGTTGGCCGACGGACTGCGCGAGACGCTCGCCGCCGTGGCCGCGGACCCGGACCTGCGGATCAGCGAGCTGCCCGACCCCGGCCCGCGGCCTGCGCGGACCCCCGCGGCGGACGCCCCCTTCGCCACCTTCGATTCGGAAGCCCTGGAACGGGCGGTCCTCGCGGCGGGCGGCATCAGGGAGTGCGTGGCCCTGCCGCCACAGGACGGCGACGACGGCAGGCCGACCGTCCTGGCCGTGCCCACCCGGGCGAACGCGGCCGAGCAGGCAGAGCGCGCGTTGCGGCAGACGGCTCCCCAGGGACGGGCACCGCGGATCATGGCCGTCACCGACCTGCCCCGCAGCGCGGACGGCTCCCTGGACACCGCCGCGCTGGACAGCCTCCCAAAAATCGGCACGGAACAGGCGGAGCGGTGGCGGCGGGCGCTGGCGAAGCTGCCCGGGGTGGACGACGTCACCGTGGAACTGGAGGAGGACACCGAGCCCCTGGGCCTGCTGCACGCGGGACCGGCCGCCTCGCGCCCGGCCGAGCGGACGGGGGCCGAGGAGGCCGCGCAGGCGGCGGCCGCCCCCGGGCAGGAGGCCGTACCTTCGCTGAGCGAGGGGCCCGAACTGCCCGAACCCCGGGTGCGGACGTGGGCGGAGGCCCTGCGCCGGGCGGCGACCGGCGGACCGCACGCCGAGGTGGTGCACGTGCGGGCCGACGGCACCACCGTGCGCCGCAGCTACGCGAGCCTCGCCGAGGAGGCGTCCCGGGTCCTGGGCGGGTTGCGCGCGCTGGGCCTGCGCCCCGGCGACCAGGTGATCCTCCAGTGCGACGACACCGAGGACTTCCTGGCGGCCCTGTGGGGCTGCGTCCTCGGCGGGTTCGTCACGGTGCCGCTGACCGTCCCGTCGTCCTACGCGGAGGACTCCGCGGCGGTGAACAAGCTGGAGGGCGTATGGGGGATGCTGGGCCGTCCGTGGATCGTCACCTCCGGCGGTCACGAGGCGGGCCTGCGCGCCTTCGCCGGACGGCGCGGTCTGGCCGACCTGCGGCTGACCACCGTGGACGAGCTGCGCTCGGGGCCCGCCGACGCCGACTGGCATCCGGCCCGCCCGGACGACCTGATCCTGATGCTGCTGACCTCCGGCAGCACCGGCCTGCCCAAGGCGGTCCGGATCAGTCACCGGGGCGTGCTCACCCGTTCCGCGGCCACCGCGCAGGTCAACGGCCTGACGGAGCACGACGTTTCGCTGAACTGGATCCCGCTCGACCACGTCACCGGCGTGGTGATGTTCCACCTCCGGGACGTCTACCTGGGCTGCCGGCAGGTCCACGCGCCCACCTCGTGGGTCCTTGAGGACCCGCTGCGCTGGATGGACCTGGCGGACCGGCACCGGGTCACCGTCACCTGGGCGCCCAACTTCGCCTTCGGGCTGCCCGCCGAGCACACGGACCGGATGGCCGACCGCCGGTGGGACCTGTCGCCGATGCGGCTGGTGATGAACTGCGGCGAGGTCGTGGTGGCCGCCACCGCCCGCCGCTTCCTCCAGGTGCTCGCCCCGTTCGGGCTGCCGCCCACGGTCGTGCACCCCGGCTGGGGGATGTCCGAGACCTGCTCGGTGGTCACCGACGCCGAGCTGCCGGCCGAACCTGCGGCGGACGAGGACGGCTTCGTCAGCTGCGGGCTGCCCTACCCCGGGTTCGCCATGCGGGTGGTGGACGACCAGGGCCACGTCGTGCCCGAGGGCACGGTCGGGCACTTCCAGGTCCGCGGCACCTCAGTGACCTCCGGCTACCACGACAACCCGGAGAAGAACGCCGAGTCGTTCACCGAGGACGGCTGGTTCGACACCGGGGACCTGGCCTTCCTGCGGGCCGGCGAACTGTACATCACCGGCCGGGCCAAGGACGTCATCATCATCAACGGCGTCAACCACTACAGCCACGAGATCGAGGCCTGCGTGGAGGAACTGCCGTTCGTGGAGCGGTCCTTCACGGCCGCGTGCGCGGTACGGCCGGACCCCGCGGCGGACACCGACCAACTGGCCCTGTTCCTGCGGGTGCTGCCCGGCACCGATCTGGCCGAGGCGCTGCGCACGGTCCGCGGCAAGGTGACCCGGCAGATCGGGATCACCCCCGCGTACCTGGTCCCGGTGGAGCCGGAGACCATCCCCAAGACCGAGATCGGCAAAATCCAGCGGACGCAGCTGCGGGCGCGTTTCGAGGCGGGCGAGTTCGACGAGGACATCCGCCGCACCGAGGTGCTGCTGGGCACCGCCGCGACCGTACCGGACTGGTTCCTGCGCCCGGTGTGGCGGCGGGCGCGGCGCCCGCGGCCCACGGCCTCCCCCGCTCGGCACACCCTCGTGGTCGCCGGACGCGACACGCTGGGCGCCCGGGTCGCCGAGAAGCTGGCCGGGCTGCTGTGGCGGCGCGGCGCCCTGTGCACGGTCGTCACCGCGGCCGCCGGGTTCCGCCGGGTCGACGCGTCCCGCTACCACGTCCGCGTCGACCGGCCCGAGGACTACGAAGCGCTGCTCGCCGGCCTGACCGTGGACGGCCGCCCGGTGGACACCGTGATCCACCTGGGAGCGCTGACCGCAGGCCGCGACGAGCCCGAGTCCGTGACCGGCCTGCTGGAGGCCCAACAGGACGGCGTGGACAGCCTGGTGTGCCTGGCCAGGGCCCTGTCCCCGAACGGCACCTCAGACCGTACGGTCGCCCTGCGTCTAGTGACCGGCGGCACCCAGGACGTCCTGCCCGAGGACCGGCCCTCCTGCCTGCACGCCGCCGCGGGCGGCCTGTTGAAGAGCCTGCGGGAGGAACTGCCCTGGCTGGACGCCGGCCGGCTGGACCTCCCGGTCGCCGACCCCGCCGAGGCCGCCCGGCTGATCCTCGCCGAGGCGGACGGCCCGGCGACCGACACCGAGGTGGCGTACCGGAACGGCGAGCGCTGGGTGCGCCGCCTGGCCCCGCTGCCCGACCCGCTCCCCCGCAGGCGACCGGCCCCCGCCACCGACGGCTTCCTCCTGGTGAGCGGTGGACTCGGCGGCGTGTCCGCCCTGGTCGCCGAGCATCTGCTCGCGGTGCCGGGCACCCGGCTACTGCTGGTCGGCCGTACCGAACTGCCGCCCGAGCACACCTGGGACACCGCGGCCGACCGGGACGGCGAGACTGCCCGGCGCATCGAGACGTACCGCAGGGTGCGCGAGCGCGGGGAGGTGCGCTACGCGTGCGCCGACGTCACCGACCCCGCGCAGGTGCGCGCCGTGGTGGACGAGGCCGCCGCCGCCTGGTCGACCCCGCTGGCCGGGGTGGTGCACCTCGCGGGCGCGTTCGACCAGCGGCCCGTGACCGAGTACGACCTGGACGCCTGGCGGGCCGCGCTCGCCGCGAAGGTCACCGGCGGCTGGGTGCTGCACCGGCTGGCCGAGGACTGCTCGGCGTCGACGTTCCTGTCCTTCTCCTCGGTCAACGGCTTCTTCGGCGGCTCCATGACGGGCGCGTACGCCGCCGCCAACGCCTTCCTCGACGCCCTGGCGGTACGTCAGCGCCGCGAGGGCGGGATGACCGCCCACAGCCTGGCCTGGAGCATGTGGAACGACATCGGAATGAGCCGGGGCTACGAGCTGCGGGCGCTCACCGAAGCGCGCGGGTACCGGGTCCTGGACCACGCCGCCGCGCTGCGCTCCCTCGACCTCGCCCGCTCCCTGGACGAGCCGCACTTGCTCATCGGCGTCGACCGCGGCGCCCCCTGGGTGCGCGGCCGGCTCACGGGCCCGGCGCGCCCGGTGCACCGCCTCGCGGCCCGCGTGGCGCTGCGCGAGGGCACCGACCTCGGGGGGTTGTACCGGGCCGCGGCGGACGGTGCCCGGCTGGCGGGGGCCGCCGAGCGGTGGGTCCTGCGGACGGCCGGCACAGCGCCCGTCGGCACGGCGCCCGCCGGTGCGGCGCCCGTTCGGCCCGCCGATCCGGACACCGACGGGCTCCGGGCGCTGGAGGACCGGCTGTGCGGCATCTGGCGCCGGGTCCTGGACCGCGACCGCGTGGGTGTCGACGACAGTTTCTTCGACCTCGGGGGCACGTCCCTGCTGCTGGTACGGGCGATGACCTCGATCAACGGGGAACTTGGCTGCGACCTGACCGTCGTGGACCTGTTCAGCCATCCCACGGTCGCGGCGCTGGCCCGGCACCTCGTCGACCGGGTGACCGTCCCCGAGACCGCGGACGGAGAAGAGGTGGCCCGGAACGACGGACCTCCCGCGCCGGGCGGACCCCTGGCGGGCGCACGGCAGCGGGCTCAGCGGCAGCGCGCCGCACGCACCAGGACCACTCGGCAGAACAAGCGGGACAAGGGGACCGACGGCGATGACTGACACTCCTGACACTCCGGAGAACGGGCGCACGGACAACGGCCTCCCGGACGAGGAGTTCTCGGACGACGACATCGCCGTCATCGGCATCGCGGCGCGCTTCCCCGGGGCCGACACCGTGGAGGAGTTCTGGGAGAACGTCGTCGCCGGCACGGAGTCGATCCGCCCGGTCGACGACGAGGAGTTCCTCGCCGCCGGCGGCGATCCGGCGGACCTCAAGGACCCCTCCCTGGTGCGCAGGGCCTCGGTAGTCAAGGGAATCGACCTGTTCGACGCGGACTTCTTCGGCTGCAGCCCCGCCGAGGCCGCGATCGTGGACCCGCAGCAGCGGCTGCTGCTGGAGTGCGCCTACCACGCGCTGGAGGCGGCGGGGTACGCCGCCGACCGGGAGGAGCGGACGATCGGCGTCTACGCGGGCGCCGGAGACAGCCGTTACTACGCCTCCCACGTGTACCCGAGGTTCGCCGGCCGGCCCGGCTCGGTGGAGCTGGTGCACAGCACCGCAGCCAACTCGCTGGGCACCCTGGCCACCAGGATCTCGTACGAACTCGGGCTGACGGGACCGAGCCTGTCACTCCAGACGGCCTGCTCCACCGGGCTGGTGGCGATCCACACGGCCTGTCAGGACCTGCTGAACCACGCCTGCGACATGGCGCTGGCCGGGGCGGTCTCGGTCAACCCGGCGGCGAAGCTCGGCTACCGCCACGTCCCGGGCGGCATGTTCTCCCCCGACGGCCGCTGCCGGGCCTTCGACGCGGACGCCGCGGGCACCGTGCCCGGCGACGGCGTCGGCGCGGTGGTCCTCAAACGCCTGGGGGACGCCCTGGCCGACGGCGACCGGATCCGGGCGGTGATCAAGGGGTCGGCGGTCAACAACGACGGCCGTCGGAAGGTGGGCTTCAGCGCGCCCAGCACCGAGGGGCAGGCCGAGGCGATCCTGACGGCCCAGACGCTGGCGGGCGTCGACGCGGACTCCATCGGCTACCTGGAGGCCCACGGCACGGGCACGAACCTCGGCGACCCCATAGAGGTGGAGGCGCTGACCCGGGTGTTCCGGGAGAGCACCGACCGCACGCGCTTCTGCGCCCTGGGCTCGGTGAAACCCAACATCGGCCACCTCGGGGCCGCGGCCGGCATGGCGGGGTTCATCAAGGCTGTGCTGGTCCTGGAGCACCGGCTGATCCCGCCGGTCGCGCACTTCCGCCGCGCGAACCCGCTGATCGACCTGGCCGCGAGCCCGTTCCGGGTGCCGGCCGCGCCGGAGGAGTGGCCGTCGCGGAACGGTCCGCGCCGGGCCGGCGTCAGCGCCTTCGGCATCGGCGGCACGAACGCCCACGTCGTCCTGGAGGAAGCGCCGCCGGCACCGGTGAGCGACCGCCCGGACGACACCCCCGGGGCGCGGTGGCAGGTGCTGCCGCTGTCCGCCCGTACCCCCGGAGCCCTGCGCGGCCAGTGCGAGGGGCTCGCCCGGCATCTGGCGGACCGTCCCGACGCGGACCTGGCCGAGGTGTCCCACACTCTGCGCACCCGCCGCCCCGCGATGCCCCACCGGGCCGCGGTCGTCGTCGAGGACGGCCGGGACGCGGTCAAGGCACTGGGCCGTCCGCTGTCCGACACTCCCGCGCGGGGCGCGGACCGCTCCCCGCGCTTGGCCTTCCTGCTGCCCGGCGGCGGCGCCCACTACCCGGGCATGGGCGCGGAGTTGTACCGGGGCTGCGCCCCGTACCGTGACGTCGTCGACCACTGCACCGGCCTGCTGCGGCCGGTGCTGGGCCTGGACCTGCAGGACACGCTGTTCGGCGCGGGCACCGCCGACGACGGCGTGCCGGGGCTGCTGTCGGTGGTGGTCACCGAGTACGCCTTGGCGACCGTGCTGATGGAGCGCGGGGTCCGTCCGGACGCCCTGATCGGTCACTCCCTGGGCGAGTACACCGCGGCCTGTCTCGCCGGGGTCATGGACCTGGAGGAGATGCTGCCGCTGGTGGCCGAGCGCGGGCGGCTGTCGGTGACGGCCGGCGGCGCCACCGTGAGCGTGGCCCTGGGCGAGGAACGGCTGCGCCCCCTGCTGACCGGCGGGCTCTCGCTCAGCGTGGTGAACGGCCCGGACGCCTGCACGGTCGGGGGCGACGAGGAGGCGGTGGCCGCACTGGAGCGGCGACTGGCGGCCGAGGAGATCCCGCACCGGCGGCTGGCGCTGTCGCTCGCGGCCCATTCCCATCTCCTCGACCCGATCCTCGACGACTTCGCCGAGCTCGTCCGCGGGGTCACCCTGCGCCCGCCCCGGATCCCCTACGTCACCGACACCACCGGCACCTGGGTCACCGCCGAGGAGGCGACCGACGTCCGGCACTGGGTCGACCAGCTCCGCGGGACCGTCCGGTTCGCCGACGGCGTCCGGACCCTGTGGGAACACGGCGAACCGCTGATGGTGGAGGTAGGCCCCGGCGACGCGCTGTCCAAGCTGACCCGGGCCTGTCTGCCGGAGGCGGCGCCGACCACGGTCACCACCATGCGCCACGCCAAGGGCACACGGTCCGACGTCCAGGTGTTCACCGAGGCACTGGCACGGCTGTGGACGGCCGGGGTTCCGGTCGATCTCGCACCGCTGGACGGAGCCCGGGAGCACGGCCCGGGGGCGTCCCTCCCGGGCTACGCCTTCGACCGCCGCCGCCACTGGATCGACCCACCACGCCACGCCGCGCACCTGGCACCCGAGAGCACCTCGCCGGTCACCACGGAATCCGCGGACACCGCGAACACCATGGAGGCCCCGGAGAACACGGTCGCGACGGCCGCCACCCGGGCCCCCCGGCCGTACCTCCAAACCGCGTACGACGCCCCCCGCACCGCCCTCGAACGCGCGGTCGCCGAGCAGTGGCAGGAGGTGCTGGGCGTGGAGCCGGTCGGCATCCACGACAACTTCTTCGACCTGGGCGGCGACTCGATGCGCGCGGTCCTCCTGGCCGGCCGGCTGCGGGACGCGGGCGTGCTCGACGTGCCGGGCTCGACGGTTCTGGCCTCCCCCACGGTGGCCGGCCTGATGGACCGGGCGGGCCGCCGCGGCGGCGGGCTGGACGCCTTCGCCCCGGTCCTCGCGCTGCGCTCCGCGGGCGACCGGCGCCCGCTGTTCTGTCTGCACCCCGGCGGCGGCATCGGCTGGCGGTACGCCGGCCTGCTCGCCCACCTGGGGGACCGGCAGCCCGTCTACGCCATCCAGGCGCGCGGGCTGGACGGTTCCGCACCCCCCGCCACCGACGCGAAGGACATGGTCGAGTCCTACCTGGACCTGCTGCGCGAGATCCAGCCGGAGGGCCCCTACCGGCTGCTCGGCTGGTCGTACGGCGGTCTGGTGGCCCACGCCATGGCGACCGCGCTGCAAGGCGAGGGCGAGCGGGTGGAGTTGCTGGCCATGCTGGACTCCCCGCTGCTGCACCGCCACCCCCCGTCCCCGGAGGTGGCCGAACGGCAGGTGGCGGCCCTGGTCTCGCGGCTCACCGGTGTCCACCTGCCCGAGGGCGCGCCGGCCGACGTCGAGGCACTGCTGCGGCTGCTCGACGCGTCCGGCCCCGCGCCGGGCGCGGAGGTGACGGCCGCGGAGGCGGACCGGATCGCCCGGGTCATGCGCAACAACCTGCGCATCGCATCGGACTTCGAGCTTGAGGTGTTCCACGGCGACGTGCTGTTCTTCAGCGCCGTCGGCGGCGCGGCCGCCTCCGGCGGTTCGGACGACCCGTCGGACGCCCAGGACAAGGCCGCGGAGTGGGGTGCCTACGTCGACGGGGTGATCGAGGACCACGAAGTGGCGTGCGGTCACTACGACATGACGGAGCCGGAGCCGATCCAGCGGATCGGCGAAATCGTGGCGGCGGCCCTGGAGGAAAAGAATCTCCCGTAGTTCCTTTAAGGCGTACGCCCTTTCAGGCGTGGGTCTTTTCGGGTGTAGGTCCTTCCTTTTCTCAGCCCTCGCCCTGCTCGGCGAGGGCGAGGAGGCTCGCGCGGACCTCGTCGCGTAGTTCGCGCATGAACGCCCGGCTGAAACAGGCGGTGTGGTGGGGGAATTCGACGGCGAGCCGGCCGTCGAAAGAGGTGACGCAGGCCATGATCGGACTGCGGCCGGCCTGCGGGAAGTAGTGCTCGCGGGCGGGCACCAGCCGCACGTCGGTGAGCCGTACGCCCTGCGGGAGGCGCGGGCCGGGCACGACGCCCATGTTGGTGACGATGACCGTGCCGAGGTGGAGCGTCGGATGCTGCGCGGCCGAGGGCATGATCCGCATCTCACGGAAGAGGTCGCCGCTGTTGAGGAAGTCCCGTATTCCGGCGCCGGTACCCCGCGCGAGTTCCAGGAGGTCGCCGTCCTCTTCGACGGGCAGGGTCTGGAGGTGCATGGTGACCGCGGCGACCATGCGGGAGGCGGGCACGGGAGGCGACAGACGGGCGCGCAGGTCGACCGGTGACACGCAGCCCAGGACGCGCGGTCCAGTACCGTCCAGGCGCCGGCGAGCGGCGAGCAGCACAGCGGCGCTGAGCAGGGCGTGCACCGACACGCCTTCCGCGCGGGCCCGTTCACGCAGCCGGGCAGTCGGGCCGGCGTCGAGCAGCAGCCGCCGGACTTCGATCCGCTGGGGTTCCCCGGGTGTCTCCTCGCCGGCCGTGTTCGCGTCGAACGGGACGAGAGTGACGGGGTGGCGGCCGATCTGCTCCACCCGCTGCCGCAGGTACTTCGCGTCCTCCTCCGGGTCCGCGGCGGGGAGCAAGGCGCTGACAGGGCCGGGGAGTTCGGTCGCGGGCGCGTGCCGGTCCGCGGTGCCCTCGACGAGTTCCCGGTAGCGGTCCCAGACGGCGTTGAGGAGGGCGATCGCGCTGTGTCCGTCGGTGATGACGTGGTCGACGCTCAGCACCAGGGTGTGCCGTTCGGCGTCGGGGGCGCTCACGAGGACCGCGCGGGCCAGCGGTCCGCCCACCGGCAGCGGGGTGTTGAACTCCTCCAGGTACGCCTCCTCGCTGCCGGTGCGCAGCCGCAGCCGGGGCCGCTCGGCCTCCGGGAGGGGCGCGAGGGCGTGGCCGTCACCGTCCCGGACGATCCGCGTGAGCAGCGTCGGCCGCTCCGCAATGACCGTCTCGAACGCCGCGGCCAGGACCGCCGGTTCGACGGGACCGTCCAGGACGCAGGAGACGACCGCCCGGCTCCGCTGGGCGACGTAGAGGTTTTCCGCGGGGCACAGCGCGCGTCGCATGCAGACAGCCCTTCTCGGCACCGTGTGATCTTTTCCTACGGCAGGATAAGGCGTTTCGGTGACGTGTGGAACGGAACACCGGACGACCTCGGGAGAATCAAGCGGAATTCAAGTGCCGCCCTCCTCGGGCGAATCCGCGGCGGGCGTTCTGGAATTCACCTGGAGCCCTTCCTCATGTCCGACTTGACTCCGCCTGGAACACCTTGACCGGCCAACTCCGCGTCGATCAGGGTCAGGTGTCGGATGCGGAGAAGGAGAAGACATTGACGGGCACCGGACGGCACCAGGGCAGGACCGCGCTGATCACGGGGGGCAGCCGCGGTATCGGACGGGCCATCAGCAGACGGCTAGCGGCCGAGGGCGCGCTGGTCGCCGTGCACTACGGGCACGACGCGGCGGCGGCCGACAGTACGGTCAAGGAGATCGAGTCGGACGGCGGCCGGGCGTTCGCGATCCACGCGGAACTGGGCGTCGCCGGTGACGCGGCCACGCTGTGGGCCGCGTTCGACCGCGAACTGGCCGCGTACGCGCCGGAGGCCGAGCCGGGTCTGGACATCCTGGTCAACAACGCCGGGATCACGCTCCCGCGGCCGATCGAGCAGGTCACCGAGGAGGACTACGACCGTGTCTTCGCGGTGAACACCAAGGCCCCGTTCTTCATCCTCCAGCAGAGCCTCGGCCGGCTGCGGGACGGCGGTCGGATCGTCAACGTCTCGTCGGCGGCCACGCGTTTCGCCTACCCGTCGATCATCGCCTACTGCATGACCAAGGCGGCGCTGGACCATCTGACGTTGCCCCTGGCCGTCCAGCTCGCCCCGCGGAACATCACGGTGAACGCGGTCGCGCCCGGCTTCACCGAGACGGAGATCAACCCCACCCTGAAGGACCCGCGGATCCGGAAGGCGCTGTCCGCGCACTCGGTGTTCGACCGGCTCGGCCAGCCGGCGGACATCGCCGACGTGGTCGCGTTCGTGACGAGCGACGACGCCCGCTGGGTGACCGGCCAGTGGCTCGACGCGACCGGTGGCGTCCACCTCGGCCTTTAGAAGGAGCACCGCATGACCTCCAGGGAGATCTCGGCCTTCGCCGCCGAGGAGGAGCAGCGCGTCCTGAGCCTCAGGCCGGTCCTCGCCCCGGTGCACGGCCGGTACGGGGACCATCCCCACCAGGTCTACGACGCCTGGCCCGCCGAGGACCCGGACGCACCCCTGGTGCTGCTGCTGCACGGCGGGTACTGGCGCTACGACCGTATGCATCTGACGCCGTTCGCCGCCTGGTTGGCGCGGCAGGGCTTCTCCGTGCTGCTGCCGGGTTTCCGCCGGTCCGGGGGTGCCGGCGGCTATCCGGAGACCTTCGACGACGTCGCCCGGATCGTCGACACCCTGCCCGAGGGCCGGCCCTACGTCCTGGCCGGTCACTGCTCCGGCGGTCATCTCGCCCTGTGGTGCGCGGCACGGGCGCTGCTTCCCGCCGACTCGCCCTGGTACACGTCGTCCCTGCCGCCAGCCGTGCTCGCCCTGGCTCCGTTGACCGATCTGGCGGCCACCCACCGGGATCGGCTCAGCGACGACGCGGCGCTGCAACTGCTGGGCGGGCCCGACCTGTTCGAGGCAAGGATGCCGACCGTGGACCCCCTGACTCTGCTGAAGAGCGAGCGGACGACGGGGGTGCGGACCGTGCTGCTGCACGGCGAGGTCGACGAGGAGGTGCCGCTGTCGCAGTTCGCGGACTACGCGGCGGTCCACGACGACCTGGAGACCGTCGTGCTGCCCGGCATCGGCCACTACACGCTCATCGAGCCCGGCGCCCCCGGCGCGCAGGCGGTCGCCGCCACCCTGCGCCACCTGGCCGCGACGCTGCCCGCCGATGGTCACCGGCCCTCCTGACCACCACGGCCGTCGATCGCGGGCGGGCCTACCGTCCGGCCTGGGCCCCGAGTTCGGCGAGGCGGGTCAGGGCGGGGAGCGCCGCGGCGATCGCCTGCCGTTCTGCGGGCTCCAGTTGGGCGATCAACGGGAGCAGATGCCGGCCGCGGTCCTCGCGCCGGGACCGCCACACCTTCTCACCGCTCTCCGTGATGTGGATGAGGACCGCGCGCCGGTCGACCGGATCGGGGCGGCGCACCACCAGTCCCTCCCCCTCCAGCCGGGTGACCAGCTGGGTGAGGCCCGGCTGGCTCATCTGCTCGGTCTTGACGAGCTCGCTCAGTCGCTTGGGACCGCCGACGGCGAGCGTGTCCAGCACGGACAGGGTCGTGAAGGGCAGCTTCTGTACCGCAGGCAGCCGGATGTAGTAGCGGTTGAAGGCCTCGATCGCCCCGGTGAAGTCGCCGACGTCGAGGTCGGCGCGGGAATCGGTGGATTGAGTGGAAGTCACACTGGCAAATATATCCCAGACTTATATAAGCTCTCAATCGGTAGTGGCTCGGGCATCTCCCCCGGCCCGGCGCGCGGCCCCGTCGACGCAGCACGACACCCCGCGCGGCCACTGCGGCAAGGCTCCCGACGATCAGGACGAGAATCATGACCATCACTGTGGGAATCAACGGCTTCGGCCGTATCGGCCGTAGCTTCTTCCGCGCCCTGCTCACGTCCGGCGCCGACCTCCGCGTGGCCGCGGTCAATGACCTGACCAGCCCGCAGACCCTGGCGAACCTGTTGAAGTACGACAGCGTGTACGGGCCGCTGCCGCAGGACGTCGTGGCGGAAGGCTCGTCGATCCGGATCGGGGACACCGTCATCGAGGTGCTCAGCGAGCGCGACCCGGCGCAGCTGCCCTGGGGCCGCCTCGGGGTCGATGTCGTCATCGAGTCGACCGGCGTGTTCAACGACGCCGCCAAGGCCCGGGCGCACATCGACGCCGGCGCCTCGAAGGTGGTGGTCTCCGCCGCGGCGAAGAACGCGGACCTCACGCTCGTCTACGGCGTCAACCACGACCTGTACGACCCCGAGAGGCACACGATCGTCTCCAACGCCTCGTGCACCACGAACTGTCTGGCGCCCATGGCCCGGGTGCTCGACGAGGGGCTCGGCATCGAGTGCGGCACCATGACCACGATCCACGCCTACACGCAGGATCAGAACCTCCAGGACGGCCCGCACCCCGACCTCCGTCGGGCCCGCGCGGCCAACCTCAGCACCATCCCGACCACCACCAACGCCGCCAGTGCGATCGGCCTCGTGCTCCCGAGCCTGAACGGCAAGCTCGACGGGTTCTCGGTGCGGGTCCCCGTCCCTGTCGGCTCACTGACCGACCTGACGGTCCGGGTCGGCCGCGACACCACGGTGGAGGAGGTCAACTCGCTGTTCCGCAAGGCGGCGGACGGCGATCTGGCACGGATCCTGCGCTACACCACGGACCCGGTGGTCTCGGCGGACATCGTCAGGGACCCGGCGTCCTGCATCTTCGACGCCCAACTCACACAGGTGATCGAGGGGCGCCACGTCCACGTCTTCGGCTGGTACGACAACGAGTGGGGATTCTCCAACCGCCTCATCGACACGACCCTGTTGGTCGGCGGCGCGGCCGCGTGACGGACGCCGCCCAGCCCGGCACGGCGTAGGCAGGCGGCAGGGGGCGAAGAGCCCCGCGGCACCGGTGGAGACCGGCCGCCCCCTGCCGCCGCGCGCCCCGTGACCCTCCCCTTCCGGAACACGTGAGGTGACTCCATGCAGGAACTTCCGACGTTACCGTTCGACAACCCGGACATCATGGGCATCGCGCCCCAGATGCGTGCCCTGCAGAAGGAGGGTCCGATCAGCAGGGTGCGGGCCGCGGGCGAGGAGGCCTGGCTGGTCACCCGCTACGACGAGGTCAGAAGGCTGCTCGCCGACCGGCGGCTCGGCCTCAGCAACCCCTACCCGGAGCGGTCGGCCAAGAGCAAGGCCAGAAGCACCATGATGGCGCTGATGGCCGGGGACGACTACGGCACCGAGGCCAGAGAGCACCCCCGGCTGCGCGAGCTGCTCGTGCCCCGGTTCTCCACGCGCCGGATGCGCCTGATGAAGACCCGGATCGAGCGCCACGTGGACGAGCTGCTCGCCCAGATCGCCGCCGGCCCTCGGCCGGCCGACCTGCACCGCGCGCTGGCGTTCCCGTTGCCGACCATGGTGGTCTGCGATCTGCTCGGCGTGCCGCTGGAGGACCGGGAGCGGTTCGGGCAGTGGGCGAGGGGCACCTTCGACCAGAGCGACGCCCAGCACTCGGCGAACACCTTCCAGCAGGTCGTCGACTACATGACGGAACTCGTGGCGCGCAAGCGGACCGAGCCCGGCGACGACATCCTGTCCGAGCTGATCGCCGAGGAGAACGGCTCGCTGTCCGACGCGTACATCGCCCAACTGGGCAACGCCGTGCTGTTGTTCGGCTACGAGACCACCATCGTGCGCATCGACCTGGGCGTCCTGCTCCTGCTGCGCAGTCCGGCCCAGCGGGCCCTGCTGGCCGAGAAGCCCGAGCTCGCGCCGGCCGCGGTCGAGGAGATCCTGCGCCTGGGCGTGGGCGGCAAGGGGTCCAACGCGCTGATCCCCCGCTACGCGCACAGCGACATCACCGTCGGCGAGACGGTGATCCGCACCGGGGACGCGGTGATGCTGGCCATCGGCGCGGCCAACTACGACGACCGGGCCTACCCCGACGGCGACCTGTTCGACCTCACCAGGGTCCGGCCAAAGCCACACCTGGCGTTCGGGCACGGCACCCGGCACTGCATCGGCCGCGTGCTGGCCCGGATCGAACTGACCGCGGTGTTCGAGCGGCTGTTCCGCACCCTGCCCGACCTGCGGCTCGCGGTGCCCGAGGAGTCGCTGCACTGGCAGGAGCACCGGATCACCGGCGGATTCGACGAAATCCCCGTCACCTTCTGAACGACTCCGGTGTCCAGAACCGGCCGCCGCACGGAGACGCCCTAGAAATACATCGTGAGCTTATATAAACTTTCAATCGATCGATTCGCTGGCCCATCGCCCGGCGTGTGGTCCGTGACGGATCACAGCGCGTTCCGCGCAGCACCGGACCCCCGCAGCGACGGCGCTCATGGACCCCGGTGAGGGACACCACGACGGACCGTTCGTCCGGTTCCCCGTCCCCGTTCACCGGATCCCCCGCCTCCCCCGGCGCCATCGAAGCCGCCGGCCCCCGGATGTTCGCCGCTCCTCCCTCACGCACAGACATCACGAGGACAAGGAACCATGACGGAAACTTTCAGCGACTACGTCGACTGCACTCCACTTCTCGACGACCGTGAGGCCATCGACCGGTTCTACGACGAGCACGGTTACGTCTATCTGCGCGACGCTTTGGACCGTGACCTCGTGCGGACCGCCGCTGAGCAGATGCTCCACGGCCTGATCGCCCTTGGCCACGCCGCCCCCGGCACCACGCTCGACACCCTCACCATCGACTCCTTCGAGGCAGTCGACGAGGTGGCGATGCACGACTACGTCAAGTACGACGACCTGTGGAACCACCCCTCCACGCTCAAGGTCTGGGAGAAGGTCTTCGGCGAGCCCGTCTTCGTCTTCAAGTCGACGACGATCCGCTACTACCCCTCCGCCGCGGGTTCCGCAGCCCCGAGCTTCCTCACCCCGCTGCACCAGGACGGCTTCTACATCGGCCCGAACAAGGACTTTCGCACCGCCTGGATACCGCTGCTGCCGACGAGCCGCACCATAGGCGGCGTCGCCGTCGCCGACCGCAGCCACAAGAAGGGCCCGCGCGAGCACGTCGTCACCGAGAACTTCCGCCGCTTCGGCCACCCCGTACGCGGCATCCCGGCGGAGGAGTTCGGCGCGGACGAGCAGCTGCTGTTCTCGCCGATGGAACCGGGCGACGTGATCATCTTCCACGCCTTCATGTGCCACAAGTCCATCCCGAACGTCTCGGAGAACCCGGCCGGCATGCGGATGTCGATGGACACCCGCATCCAGCCCGCCTCCTCGCACCGCGGGTTCAACGCCCTGACCCCCTGGACCGAGTCGGCGAAGGACCCCTCCAAGGGCATCCTGTCGAAGATCACCGGTACACCCACCACCACTGAGTGACGACCTCGCCCCGCAGCACCCACCTCACCCGTCCCCGACACACGCCTGGGTAGGCAGCGCATGACGAAACGCGGGGGCCTCCCCCCTCTGCAACGGCCCGACGCGACTCCGCGGTCCCCGGCCGGCACGACACCGGCCGCCGGAGGGCTCCATGGCATCGCCCTGGCGGTGGTGCTCGTCGGATACGCCCTGTCCATCGTGGACGCCTCCATCGTCAACGTGGCGCTGTCCTCGATCAGCGACGACC
The DNA here is from genome assembly GCF_042803315.1 of Streptomyces sp. NPDC057424. Lineage (NCBI taxonomy): Bacteria > Bacillati > Actinomycetota > Actinomycetes > Kitasatosporales > Streptomycetaceae > Streptomyces > Streptomyces sp. NPDC057424. Next base: position 130,020 of record NZ_JBHVCP010000010.1, on the reverse strand, counting down.
TCCACGGCGGTCCCGCCGCGCTGGAGCTGGTGGTGTCCGGCTACGGGCTCACCTACGCCCTCGGCCTGGTGCTGGGCGGACGGCTGGGCGACGCTTTCGGCCGACGGCGTCTGTACGCCTACGGGCTCGCGGCGTTCACCGTCACCTCGGCGCTGTGCGGGCTCGCCCCGACCATCGAGTTCCTCGTCGTGGCCCGGCTGTTGCAGGGCGCGACCGCCGCCATGCTCGTACCGCAGGTGCTGGCGACGATCCAGGCGGCCACCGAGGGCAGGGCGCGCGCCCGCGCGATCGGCCTGTACGGCGCGACCGCGGCCCTCGGCATGGTCGTCGGGCAGATTTTGGGCGGCCTGCTTGTCTCGCTGGACGTGGCCGGGATGGGCTGGCGGTCGGTCTTCGCGATCAACGTGCCGATCGGTGTGGCCGCGCTGCTGGCCGTCCGGCGCGTCCCCGCGACCAGGGCGGACGCCAAGCCGGGCTTCGACCCGGTGGGCACCGTGCTGTTCGGTGTCACCATGGTCTGCGTCCTGGCGCTGGTCGTGGCCGGCCCCGACCTGGGCTGGCCGCTGTGGCTGTGGTCGCTGCTGGCCGTCGCCGCGGCGGGGGCGGTGGCGCTGGCGCGGGCAGAACGCGGGCTGGAGGCGCGCGGCGGCTCCCCGCTGCTGTCTCCGGCGGTGCTGTCCCATCCCGGGATGCGCCGAGGGCTCGCGGCGATGGTGCCGTTCTCGGCCGGCTTCGGCGCCTTCCTGTTCGTCTACGCGCTGATCGCACAGGGGCACTTCGGGCTCGACGGACTCGAATCCGGCGGCGTGCTGACGCCGTTCGCGGCGGCGTTCTTCGTGGTGACGCTGTTCACGCCGAGGATCGCGGCGGCCCTGGGCAGCCGGATCGTCACCCTGGGCGCCCTTGTCCAGGCCACGGGACTGCTGCTGCTCGCGCTGGTGATCCGCGTGGGCTGGCCGCATCCCTCCCTGGCGCTCGTGCTCGTCGGGATCGGCCTCTACGGCGTGGGCGCGGCGCTGACCGGCCCGGCGCTGTTCCGGACGATCCTCGCCGACGTACCTCCCGCGCAGGCCGGCATGGGCAGCGGGGTGCTGGTGACCAGCCAGCAGATGGCGACCGCGCTGGGCGCCACCGTCGGCGGAACCCTCTACCTCTCCCTGGCCGACTGGCTGTCGACCGGGTCGGCGGCCGTGCTCGTCCTCGTCCTGCTGGCGTGTTGTGCGGCGACCGTTCTCGTGATCAGCCTGAAGCTGCCTGACCCCGACTGACACCCGCGCCCGTCGACCGGCGCCATCTGATCCAGACCTTCTCGTGGGGCAACGGCGCGCCGTCCTTCGGCGTGCTCGCGCGCAGAAGCGGAGACAGCCAAGTGCAGTTACAGACAAGGACAGCCGTCGTGACCGGCGCGGCCAGCGGCATCGGTCTCGCCCTCAGCGACCGCTTCGCGCGGGCCGGAGCGGCCGTGGTCATGGCGGACGTCGCGGGCGACGCGCTGCACCGCCGGGCCGCCGAACTCACCGCGCGGGGCGCGCGGGTCACCGCGGTGACCTGCGACTTGACCGACCCGGACGCCGTCGAACGGCTCGCGGACACGGCGTTCGACGTGCTCGGCGACATCGACGTGGTGTGCAACAACGCCGGGGTCCTCGGCCCCGTGGGACAGCCCCTGTGGGAGGTGGAACTGGAGCAGATGCGGCGGGCCTTCGAGGTGAACCACTGGGCGCACGTCCTGGTGGCCCGCGCCTTCGTCCCCCGGCTGCTGGAGTCCGGCCGCCCCGCCCACCTGATCCACACCGCGTCGATGTCCGCCTTCGTCGTCGGCGCGGGCAGCGCCGCCTACGCCGCCTCCAAGCACGCCGACCTCGCGGTCGCCCGCAGTCTGCGCGCCGATCTGCACGGCACCCCGGTCCGGGTGTCGGTGCTGTGCCCCGGCCGGGTCGACACCCCCATGGTCCAGGGCCTGACGGCGCCGCGCGGCGCGGGCGGCGACACCTCGGTGAGCGCCGAGGACGTCGCCGCACTCGTGGCGGAGGCCGTCGGCTCCGACCGCTTCTACCTCTTCAGCAACTCCGACGCCCCGGCTCGGCTGCGCGATCAGTTCGACGACGTGTGGCGTCACGTTCCCCTTCCGCCCCCTTCCCCCGAGGAGGAGCTGTGGCACGCGCCGAAAGCGACGACCGTGGCGACGAAAGCCTGACCATCGACCTGGAGGCGGTGCGGGAGAAGTACCGGCAGGAACGCGACAAGCGCACCGTCGGCCGCACCTACCGGTTCGCGCGCGGTGACTTCAGCCGCTACGCGCGAGACCCCTACACCGAGCGACGCGAGCGCGAGCCGCTCACCGACGAGGTGGACGTCGCCGTCGTCGGCGCCGGTATCGGCGGCCTGCTGACCGGCGCCCATCTGCGCAAGGAGACCGGACTCGACCGCATCCGGCTGATCGACGAGGCAGGCGACGTCGGCGGCACCTGGTACTGGAACCGCTTCCCCGGCGTCCGGTGCGACGTCGAGAGCTACATCTACATGCCGCTGCTCGAAGAGGTCGGCACGATACCCACCGAGAAGTACGCCACCGGCCCCGAGATCTTCGCGCACCTCCAGGCGATCGCCCGCAAGTACGACCTCTACCGCGACGCCCTCTTCCAGACCACTGTCACCGAACTGCGCTGGGACGAGGCCGCCGGGACCTGGCTGGTGAGCACCGACCGCGGGGATCTGATCCGGGCCCGGTACGTGGCCATGTCGATCGGCCTGATGCACCGCCCCAAACTCCCCGGGCTGCCGGGCCTGGAGACGTTCACCGGACACTCCTTCCACGCCAGCCGCTGGGACTTCGACTACACCGGCGGCGACAGCCACGGCGGCCTGACCAAGCTGAAGGACAAGAAGGTCGGCGTCATCGGCACCGGCTCGACGACCATCCAGCTCGCCCCGCACCTCGCCGAGTGGGCCGAGCAGCTCGTCCTCTTCCAACGCACCCCGGCCACCGTCGACGTGCGCGGCAACCGGCCCACCCCGCCCGACTGGGCGGACAGCCTGGAACCGGGCTGGCAGCAGCGCCGTATGGAGAACTTCCACGCGCTGACCTCCGGCATCCCGCAGGACGAGGACCTGGTCCAGGACCGCTGGACCCAGACCACGGCCAAGCTGGCCGCCGCGATCCTGCCCACCGGCGACACCGGGGGCGACCCGAAGGAGCGGGCGCTCGCAGCCGAGCGGGCGGACTTCCTCAAGATGGAGGAGCTGCGCGCCCGCATCGACAGCATCGTCACCGACCCGGCGACCGCCGCCGCCCTCAAGCCGTACTATCGCGTGTACTGCAAGCGCCCCTGTTTCCACGACGGCTACCTCCAGACCTTCAACCGGCCCAATGTGACCCTGGTCGACACCCAGGGGCAGGGCGTGGAGCGGCTCACCCCGGCCGGGGTGGTCGCGAACGGCCGGGAGTACCCGCTCGACTGCCTGATCTTCGCCACCGGATACGAGCACGAGTTCGCCGTCCCGTACACCGAGCGCGCCGGTTACGACATCGTCGGCCGCGACGGCGTGCGGCTGTCGCAGAAGTGGGCCGACGGGGCGCGCACCCTGCACGGACTCCAGGTGAACGGCTTCCCCAACTGCTTCATCCTGTCCAAGATCCAGGCCGGCCGGCACGTCAACATCGCCTACATGCTGGGCGAGCAGACCCGCCACCTCGCGTACATCGTCGGTCGCGTCGAGGCCCTCGGCCACCGGGTCGTGGAGGCCTCCGAGGCCGGTGAGAAGGAATGGGTCGAGGAGATCCTCCGGCTGGCCACCAACGACCTCGACTTCCTCGAGAACTGCACGCCCGGCCTCTACAACAACGAGGGCGACCCGAGCGGCATGCCCCTGCTCAACTCCAGCTACGGCGGGGGCTCAGTGGAGTTCGTGAACATCCTCAGGCGCTGGCGCGCGGCGGGCGACCTCGCCGGCCTCGACCTGCGCTGACCCCTGCTCCCCTTCTGCGAAAGGCGGCAACGCCCATGGACATAACGCCGATACCCGACGCCGCGCTCGGCGCCGTCGTGCACGGCGCCCAGGTCATCGGAGACGTGGACACCGCCCAGTTCGAGGAGATCTGGGCGGCGCTCGACACGCATCTCGTGCTCGTCTTCCGCGGCCACGAGCCCCCCTCCTACGAGGAGTTCCTCGCCTTCGGCCGCCGCTTCGGGTACATCCCGAAGACGGGTTTGACCAGCGGCGCCCACCCCGACCACAACGAGATCCTGATCGTCTCCAACCTGGTGGAGGACGGCCGCAGGGTCGGCGTCGGCGACGCCGACTGGATGGACTGGCACACCGACTACTCCTTCCGCCCCCGCGTCTCCCAGGTGGGTTTCCTGGAGGCCGTGGAAGTGCCGTCGTCCGGCGGTGGGGAGACCCTCTTCACCGACATGTACGCCCTGTACGAGTCACTGTCCCCCGAGGAGCGCCGGCGCCTGCACTCCTACCGGGTCCGCCACGCGCTGCGCACCGGGTACGAGGAGACCATCGAGGAGGAGCTCCAGCGCGAGGTGTCCCTCAGCGAGGGCACCGGGCAGATCCTGCCCGAGGACGGCACCTCCACCATCCACCCGCTGATCGCCCGCAATCCGCGCACCGGCCGCCAATCGGTCTACATCAGCACGCTGAACACCCGGCGGATCGTGGACCTGGCCCCCGAGGACAGCCGCAAGCTGCTCGACGAACTGCTCGCGCACGCGGGCAGGCCCGAGTACACCTACGCCCACACCTGGCAGCCCGGGGACATCGTCATGTGGGACCAGCTCGGCACGGTCCACGCCAAGCAGCCCTTCGACCCGGCCGAACGGCGCGTCATGCGCCAGGTCGTCAGCATCTTCGACGACCCGACCGCCCCCTGGCGCGCGGAGGTCGCCGCATGAGCACCGCTCCCGCCTGCCTCAGCCACAGCCGGGGCACGATCACCCCGGCGCTGCGCGCCGTCGTCGAACGGCTCGACCAGCGCTCACGTCACCAGGCGGCCTACCACTTCGGCTGGATCACCGCCGGCGGCGCGCCCACCAGCGCCGACGCCGGCAAGGCCGTACGGCCGGCGCTCGCACTGCTGTCGGCCGAGGCGGTCGGCGCGCCCCCGGAGGTCGCCCTGCCCGGCGCGGTCGCAGTGGAGCTGGTGCACAACTTCTCCCTGGTCCACGACGATCTGATGGACGGTGACGAGGAGCGCCGCCACCGGCGCACGGTGTGGAAGCTGTGGGGCCCCTCCAGCGCCATCCTGACCGGTGACGCGATGCTGGCGCTCGCCCAGGAGGTGCTGCTGGACACCGGGTTGCCGACGGCGGCGCCCGCCGCCCGGATGCTGGCGCGCGCCACCCGGCACCTGATTCGCGGTCAGGTCCAGGACCTGTCCTTCGAACATCGCGCCCACGTCACGGTCGAGGAGTGCGTCGACATGGCCGCTGGCAAGACCGGCGCGCTGCTGTCGGCGAGCGCCGCGATCGGCGCCGTCCTCGCCGGGGCGCCGGAGCGGGTCGTGGACGCGCTGGCGCTCTACGGCGACCAGGTCGGCGTCGCCTTCCAGCTCGTCGACGACGTGCTCGGCATCTGGGGCGATCCGGCCGTCACCGGCAAGCCGGTCCACTCCGATCTGCGTTCCCGCAAGAAGTCCCTGCCGGTGAGCTACGCGCTCAACAAGGACGATCCGCTCGGCGACGAGCTGGCCGCCTGGCTCGCCACCCGCGGCGACAGCGACGAGGAGGAACTGCGGCGCGTGGCCGGCCTGATCGAGGGCGCCGGCGGCCGGGACTGGGCGCTGGCCGAGGCCGCCCGGCGGCTGGCGCTGGCCGAGGACGCGCTGCGCGGTGTCGAACTGGACGCCGGCGCGCGGGACGAACTCCTCGCGCTCGGCCGGTTCGTCGTCGAGCGCGAGGTCTGAGACCACCACCCACACGCGCACGCCCTCGCCGACTTCCGCAAATGACTCCGATTACAGCGCCCCAGGGCACCGCCATGCCCCCCACCTCCTCCCCCGACCCCGCGACCCCCTCCGAGGACTCCCCATGCCCCAGGACGTCGACTTCCACATACCCCTGCCGAGCCGGCAGAGCCCGGATCACGCCCGCGCCGACGCCGAGCAGCTCATCTGGCCCCGCTCGCTCGGTCTGATCAAGTCCGAGGCGGCGGCCGAGCGCCATCTGCGCGGCGGCTACGCCGACCTGGCCTCCCGCTTCTACCCGCACGCGACCGGCGCCGACCTGGACCTGGGCGTCGACCTGATGTCGTGGTTCTTCCTCTTCGACGACCTGTTCGACGGGCCGCGCGGTGAGGACCCCGAGGCGGCCAAACAGCTCACCGACGCCGTGGCGGCGGCTCTGGACGGCCCCCTGCCGCCCTCCGCGCCCCCGATCGCCCACGGCTTCGCCGACATCTGGCGCCGCTGCTGCGATGAGATGTCACCGTCCTGGTGCACGCGCAGCGCCCGGCACTGGCGCAACTACTTCGACGGGTACGTCGACGAGGCGCGGAGCCGGTTCCGGGACAAGCCGTACGACAGCGCCGCGGAATACCTCGCCATGCGGCGGCACACCATCGGCGTGCAGCCGACGGTGGACCTCGCCGAGCGCGCGGGCCGCTTCGAGGTGCCGCAGCGGGTCTTCGACAGCGCGGTGCTGGGCGCGATGCTCCAGATCGCCGTCGACGTCAACCTGATGCTCAACGACATCGCCTCCCTGGAGAAGGAGGAGGCCCGCGGCGAGCTGAACAACATGGTCATGATCCTGCGCCGCGAGCACGGCTGGTCCAAGGGCCGCAGCATCGCCCACCTCCAGGACGAGGTGCAGGCCCGGCTCGAACAGTTCCTGCTGCTGGAGTCCTGCTTGCCCCAGGTCGGCGAGATCTACGGCCTCGACGCGAGCGAGCGCGAGGCACTGGAGCGGTACCGCACCGACGCGGTGCGCACGGTGATCCGCGGTTCCTACGACTGGCACCGCTCCTCCGGCCGCTACGACACCGAGTTCGCGCTCGCCGCCGGCTCCCAGGGCTATCTGGAGGAACTCGGCAGCAGCGCCCGCTGAGCCGTCAACCGCACTGCGGAAACAGGAAGTTGAGGAACCGATGTCCGAGCAGACCGCATTCGTCGCGGGCACCGCGCCCGGGGCGCTCCCCGTCGTGGGACATGCCCTGCAGATGATGCGTCACCCCGTGAACTTCATGACCTCGCTGTCGGCCCACGGCGACCTGGTCGAGATCAGGATCGGCCCCACCACGGCCTACGTCCCCACCCACCCCGAACTGCTGCGGCACGTCTTGACCAACGACCGCGTCTTCGACAAGGGCGGCGTCTTCTACGACCGCGCCCGCGACATCGCCGGCAACGGCCTGGTCACCTGCCCGTTCGCCGACCACCGCCGCCAACGCCGGCTGATGCAGTCGGCGTTCACCCGCGGCCAGCTCAAACGGTACGCCGAGGCCATGCGCGCCGAGATCGAGGACACCGCGTCCCGCTGGCAGGACGGCATGGTCGTGGACGCCTTCCAGGAGATGTACGGCATGGCCCTGCGCACGGTCGGCCGCACCCTGTACTCCACCCCCGTCAGCCCCGAACTGGCGGCGAAGGTGGAGCGCTCCTTCGACGTCGTGCTCAACGGCCTGTTCCGGCAGATGTTCCTGCCGGCCTCGATCCGCCGGCTGCCCCTGCCGTCCCAGCGCCGCTACAAGAGCAACCTGGCCTTCCTGCACGAGACCACCCAGCAACTCATCGACGACTACCGCAGCTCCGACACCGAGCGCGACGACCTGCTCGCCGCCCTGATCGCCTCTCGTGACGACGACGGCGGCAAGCTCGGCGACAAGGAGATCCACGACCAGGTCATCACCGTGATGGCGGCCGGCACCGAGACCGTCGCCGGCACCCTCACCTGGGTCTTCTACCTGCTCTCCCAGCACCCCGAGATCGAGGCCGCGCTGTACGAGGAGATCGACACCGTCCTCGACGGCCGCGCCCCGCAGTGGGACGACCTGCCGAAGCTCTCCCTGGCCGACCGGATCATCTCCGAGACGCTGCGCCTGCACCCGCCGGCCTGGCTGTTCACCCGCCTCACCGCCTCCCCGACGGAACTCGCGGGACGCCTGCTGCCCACCGGCTCCACCGTCGTCTTCAGCCCCGCCGCGGTCGCCCAGTACGAGGAGGCCTTCGACGACCCTACGAGGTTCGACCCCGACCGCTGGCTCCCGGACCGGGTCGCACCGGCCTCCCGCCACGCCTACGTGCCGTTCGGCACCGGTGCCCGCAAGTGCATCGGCGACCTCTACGCGCGCACTGAGGCCACGTTGGGGCTCGCCACCATCCTCGGCCGCTGGCGGGTCACCTGCGACCCGGACATGGACATCCGCCCGGTGCCGCTGGCCACCGTCTACCACCCGCGCCGGCTGCGCCTGAAGCTGTCCGCGCGCACCCCGCACCGGGCGGCGTCCCCCGCCCTCGCACCGACCGGGGGTGACGCCACATGACCGGAGGCGGCCTCGTCCTGGCGCAGCCGCGCGGCTTCTGCGCGGGCGTGCGACGCGCCATCGGCATCGTCGAGCGGGCGCTGGACCTGCACGGAGCGCCGGTGTACGTGCGCAAGGAGATCGTGCACAACCACTACATCGTCTCGGAGCTCCAGAAACGCGGCGCCGTCTTCGTCGACAGCGAGGACGAGGTCCCGCAGGGAGCGGTCTGCGTGTTCTCCGCGCACGGCGTCTCACCCGGGGTGCGGTCCTCCGCCGCCGAACGGGAGCTCGAAGTCATCGACGCCACCTGCCCGTTGGTCTCCAAGGTGCACCAGGAGGCGGTGCGCTTCGCCCGGGACGGCCGCACCATCCTGCTGGTCGGCCACGAGGGGCACGAGGAGGTCGAGGGCGTCCTCGGCGAGGCCCCGGACCGCATCGTCGTCATCGAGACCGAGGAGGACGTACGGCGGCTCGGTCTGCCCGACGACACGCCGGTGGCGGTCCTCACCCAGACCACCCTGTCGTTCGACGAGACCACGAAGGTCGTCCAGGCGCTGCGCGCCCGCTTCACGGACCTGATCACCCCGGGCGACGACGACATCTGCTACGCAAGCCAGAACCGGCAGAACGCCGTGAAGGACCTCGCCCGCCGCAACGAACTGGTCCTCGTCATCGGCTCACGCAACTCCAGCAACTCGCTGCGCATGGTCGAGGTGGCCCGGGAGCACGGGGCCGTGGCGCATCTGGTGCCCGACGAGAGCCATCTCGAACCGGCCTGGCTCCAGGGCGTCTCCTCCGTGGGCATCAGCGCGGGGGCCAGCGCCCCGGAGATCCTGGTCGACGGGCTCGTCACCCGGCTGGCCGGGCTCGGTTTCGACCAGGTCGAGCTGCAGCAGGGCATCGCCGAGGACGTCGTGTTCTCGATGCCCGGACGGCTGGCCGACCCGGTCACCGGCCGGGTGCCGCAGACCCCGCTGGCCGGTGAGGCCCCATGAAGCCGGTACCGGAGAGCAAGGGGCACACCGTGCCACGCCTGGAGGAGATCCGGGGGCCCGAGGACCTGCGAGCCCTGTCCTTGAGCCAGGCCCGTGACCTGGCGCCGCAGATCCGGCGGCTGCTGGTGGACACCTGCGCGGTCACCGGCGGCCATCTCGGCCCCAACCTGGGCGTCGTGGAGCTGTCGATAGCCCTGCACCGCGTCTTCGACTCGCCCCGCGACCGGATCCTGTGGGACACCGGCCACCAGGCCTATGTGCACAAGATGCTCACCGGCCGTACCGGAGCCCTGGCCACGCTCCGGCAGACGGGCGGCCTTTCGGGGTACCCGTGCCGTGCCGAGTCCGAGCACGACGTCATCGAGAACTCGCACGCCTCGACCGTGCTGTCGTGGGCGGACGGGCTGGCCCGTGCCCACGCCCTGCGCGAGATGGACGACCGTGCCGTGGTCGCCGTCCTCGGCGACGGCGCGCTGACCGGCGGCATGGTCTGGGAGGCGCTCAACAACATCGCGGCCGCCCCCGAGCGCCCGGTGGTCGTGGTCCTCAACGACAACGGCCGCTCCTACGCCCCCACCGTTGGCGCGGTTGCCGAGCACCTGGCCCGGTTGCGCGGCCCGGGCGCCCCCCAGGCCCTCTTCGAGGACCTGGGGCTATCCTACCTGGGCCCGGTGGACGGGCACGACATCGAGGCCGTGGAGGGCGCGCTGCGCGAGGCCGCCCGCCTCGGGCGGCCCGTGGTGGTGCACTGCGTCACGCAGAAGGGCCGCGGCCACCTTCCGGCCGAGCAGGACGACACGGACCGCTTCCACGCCGTGCGGCCCGCCACCGCGCACAAGCCGGGCGGGTCTCCCTCCTGGACGTCGGTGTTCGGCCGTGAGCTGGTGCGGGTGGCGGCGGACCGGCCGGACGTGGTCGCTCTCACCGCGGCCATGCTCGACCCGACCGGGCTGAGCGAGTTCGCGCGCCGCTACCCGGAGCGGATCATCGACGTGGGCATCGCCGAGCAGCACGCCGTGACCGCCGCCGCCGGTCTGGCGCTGGGCGGTATGCATCCGGTGGTGGCGCTGTACTCCACCTTCCTCAACCGCGCCTTCGACCAACTGCTGATGGACGTGGCGCTGCACCGCGCCCCGGTGACCTTCGTCCTGGACCGGGCGGGCGTCACCGGCGACGACGGGCCCTCCCACAACGGCATGTGGGACCTGTCGCTGCTGAACCTGGTGCCCGGCCTGCGGCTGGCCGCGCCCCGCGACGCCGTCACCCTGCGCCGCGCGTTCGGGGAGGCGGTCTCCTGCGAGGAGGGCCCCACCGCGCTGCGCTTCCCCAAGGGGGCCGGTGGTGACGACATTCCCGCCGTCGACACCTTCGGCGGCGTCGACATCCTGCGCCGGGGCGAGCGGCCGGACATCCTCCTGGTCTCCGTCGGCGCCATGGCCGCCACCTGCCTGGAGGCCGCCGAACGGCTGGCCGCGCACGGCGTGGGCGTCACCGTCGCGGACCCCCGCTGGGTCAAGCCGGTCGCGCCCGAACTGCTGGACCTCGCCGTCGAATACCGGCTGGTCGCCACGGTCGAGGACAACGGCCGGGCCGGCGGCGTCGGCACCTGTGTCGCCCAGGCACTGAGCGACACCGGGGCGGCCCTGCCGGTCCGCACCTTCGGCATCCCACAGCGCTTCCTGAACCACGGCTCACGATCCGACGTGCTGGAGGCGAGCGGTCTCACCGCCCGTCATCTCGTCCACGCCCTGCTCGAATCACTGCCTCCCGGACGGGACGAGGCCCGGAGCCGGGCCACCGCCCCGCTGGCCCTCGGCGGACGCTGAGGGCGCCCGGGGAGCGATCTCTCCGTGCCTCCGTGTCGGTCAACGGTCACCGCCACCCGGTCCTCAGGGACCGGCCAACACGCTTAGGGGATTGTCATGCCTGTCGCACTCGGAGTGCCGACGGTGCCATCGAGGCTGGCCCGACGACGTACCAGCCGTCAGATCCACGTAGGACCGGTGCCGGTGGGTGGCGACGCCCCGGTGTCGGTGCAGTCGATGACGACGACGCGTACGTCGGACATCGGCGCGACCCTGCAGCAGATCGCCGAGCTGACAGCGTCGGGCTGCCAGATCGTCCGCGTGGCGTGCCCGACGCAGGACGATGCGGACGCGCTGTCGACGATCGCCCGCAAGTCCCAGATCCCGGTGATCGCGGACATCCACTTCCAGCCGAAGTACGTCTTCGCGGCGATCGAGGCGGGCTGTGCCGCGGTCCGGGTCAATCCGGGCAACATCAAGCAGTTCGACGACAAGGTCAAGGAGATCGCGCGGGCCGCGAAGGACCACGGCACGCCGATCCGGATCGGGGTCAACGCCGGTTCGCTGGACAAGCGGCTGCTGCAGAAGTACGGCAAGGCCACTCCGGAGGCGCTGGTGGAGTCGGCGCTGTGGGAGGCCTCACTGTTCGAGGAGCACGACTTCCGGGACATCAAGATCTCGGTCAAGCACAACGACCCGGTCGTGATGATCGAGGCGTACAAGCAGCTCGCCGCGCAGTGCGACTACCCCCTGCACCTGGGTGTGACCGAGGCGGGCCCGGCCTTGCAGGGCACCATCAAGTCCGCGGTCGCCTTCGGGGCGCTGCTCTCCCAGGGCATCGGCGACACCATCCGCGTCTCGCTGTCCGCCCCGCCCGCGGAGGAGGTCAAGGTCGGCATCCAGATCCTGGAGTCCCTCAACCTCAAGCAGCGCGGCCTGGAGATCGTCTCCTGCCCGTCCTGCGGGCGGGCCCAGGTGGACGTTTACAAGCTGGCCGAGGAGGTCACCGCCGGCCTGACCGGCATGGAGGTCCCCCTCCGTGTCGCGGTCATGGGCTGCGTCGTCAACGGCCCCGGCGAGGCCCGCGAGGCCGACCTCGGCGTCGCCTCCGGCAACGGCAAGGGCCAGATCTTCGTCAAGGGTGAGGTCATCAAGACCGTCCCCGAATCCAAGATCGTCGAGACCCTCATCGAAGAAGCCCTCAAGGTCGCCGAAGGCATGTCCTCGAAGGCGGTGGACGAGTGAGCGCTCCCCCCGCGGTGAAACAGCTCGACCGGGTTGTGATCCGGTTCGCCGGCGACTCGGGCGACGGCATGCAGCTGACAGGCGATCAGTTCACCGCTCGGAGCGCGGGGTTCGGCAACGATCTGTCGACGCTGCCGAACTTCCCCGCCGAGATCAGGGCACCCGCCGGCACCCTGCCCGGGGTCTCGTCCTTCCAACTGCACTTCGCCGACCACGACATCCTCACCCCCGGTGACGCGCCGGACGTCCTGGTGGCGATGAACCCGGCGGCGCTCAAGGCGAACCTGGCCGACCTGCCGCGTGGCGCGGAGATCATCGTCGACACGGACGCGTTCTCCCGCCGCGCCCTGACGAAGGCCGGCTGGAGCGCCAGCCCGTTGGAGGACAGCACCCTGGAGGCGTACCGGGTGCATCCGGTGGCGCTGACCACGTTGACCGTGGAGGCGCTGAAGGACTCGGGCCTCGCCCGAAAGGACGCGGAGCGCGCGAAGAACATGTTCGCCCTGGGCCTGTTGTCCTGGATGTACCACCGGCCCACCGAGGGCACCGAGAGCTTCCTGCGCGCCAAGTTCGCCCGGCGGCCAGAGCTCGCCGAGGCCAACGTGACCGCGCTCCGGGCAGGTTGGAACTACGGCGAGACCACCGAGTCGTTCGCCGTCTCCTATGAGGTGGCCCCGGCCGAACGCGTCTTCTCGCCGGGCCGCCACCGCAACATCTCCGGCAATCTGGCCCTCGCCCTGGGACTGGTGGCGGCCGCCGAACGCGCGGCTCTGCCGCTGTTCCTGGGCTCCTATCCCATCACCCCGGCCTCGGACATCCTGCACGAGCTCAGCAAGCACAAGAACTTCGGCGTACGGACCTTCCAGGCCGAGGACGAGATCGCCGGCATCGGCGCGGCCCTGGGCGCGGCTTTCGGCGGCTCGTTGGGCGTGACCACCACCTCCGGTCCGGGGATGGCCCTGAAGTCGGAGACCATCGGGCTCGCGGTCTCGCTGGAGCTGCCCCTGCTGGTGATCGACATCCAGCGGGGCGGCCCGTCCACCGGACTGCCCACGAAGACCGAGCAGGCCGACCTCCTCCAGGCGATGTTCGGGCGCAACGGCGAGGCCCCGGTCCCGGTGCTCGCCCCGGCCACCCCGGCCGACTGCTTCGACGCCGCCTTGGACGCGGCCCGCATCGCTCTGACCTACCGCACGCCGGTGCTCCTGCTCTCGGACGGCTACCTGGCCAATGGCTCCGAGCCGTGGCGCATCCCCGAGGTGTCCGAACTGCCGGACCTGCGCGTGGAGTTCGCCACCGCCCCGAACCGCCCCGACGGCTCGTTCCACCCCTACCTGCGCGACCCCGAGACCCTGGCCCGGCCCTGGGCGGTACCGGGCACACCCGGCCTGGAGCACCGTATCGGCGGCATCGAGAAGGAGGACGGCACCGGGAACATCTCCTACGACCCCGCCAACCACGACCGGATGGTGCGGCTGCGCCAGGCCAAGGTGGACGGCATCGCCGTACCGGACGTGGAGGTCGACGACCCCTCGGGGGACGCCCGGCTGCTGGTGCTGGGCTGGGGCTCGACCTACGGTCCGATCACCGCGGCGGCACGCCGGGTGCGGGCTTCCGGCGGCAGGGTCGCGACGACGCATCTGCGCCACCTCACCCCCTTCCCCGCGAACCTGGGCGCGGTGCTGGACGGCTACGACCGCGTCCTTGTCCCGGAGATGAACCTCGGTCAGCTCGCGCTGCTGCTGCGCGCGCGGTTCCTGGTCGACGTCCGCTCCCACACCCAGGTCTCCGGCATGCCGTTCAAGGCCGCGGCGCTGGCCGCGGTGATCGAGGAGCACGCGCGCGACACGGAGGCCACCGTTGCCCACTGACCTCGGACTCACCCCGAAGGACTTCAAGTCCGACCAGGAGGTGCGCTGGTGCCCCGGCTGCGGTGACTACGCCGTCCTCGCCGCCGTGCAGGGCTTCATGCCCGAACTGGGCATCGCCCGCGAGAACATCGTCTTCGTCTCGGGCATCGGCTGCTCCTCCCGCTTCCCGTACTACATGAACACGTACGGCATGCACTCCATTCACGGCCGGGCCCCGGCCATCGCCACAGGCCTGGCCTGCGCCCGCCCCGACCTGTCGGTGTGGGTGGTCACCGGCGACGGCGACGCGCTCTCCATCGGCGGAAACCATCTGATCCACGCCCTGCGCCGCAACGTCGACCTCAAGATCCTGCTGTTCAACAACCGGATCTACGGCCTGACCAAGGGCCAGTACTCCCCCACCAGCGAGCAGGGCAAAGTTACCAAGTCGACCCCGATGGGGTCCCTCGACGAGCCGTTCCGGCCGCTCTCGCTGGCCATCGGCGCTGAGGCGACCTTCGTCGCTCGCACCCTCGACTCCGACCGCAGGCATCTGACGGACGTCCTGCGCCGGGCCGCCGCGCACCGGGGCACCGCCCTGGTCGAGATCTACCAGAACTGCAACATCTTCAACGACGGTGCCTTCGACACCCTCAAGGACCCGGCCACCCGCGACAGCGCCCTGCTGCGCCTGGAACACGGCAGGCCCTACCGCCCGGCTCCGGACGCCGAGGAGATCGTCCACGACGTCGAGGACCCCGACCCCACCCGTGCCTTCGCGCTCTCCCGGCTCCATCACCCCACCCCCGTCGGCGTCCTGCGCGCCGTCCGGCGCCCCGTCTACGACCGGCTGATGAACCGCCAGATCGACGACGCCGTCGCCGAGCGGGGTCCCGGCGACCTGGCCGCGCTGCTGGCCGGCTCCGACACGTGGACGGTCGGGGGCTGACCCGGTCCTCGTCGCGCGACGACAGCGCGGCCCGAACCAAGGAGATCCATGACCTACGTCATCGCCCAGCCATGTGTGGACGTCAAGGACAAGGCGTGCATCGAGGAGTGCCCGGTCGACTGCATCTACGAGGGCTCCCGGTCCTTGTACATCCACCCGGACGAATGCGTCGACTGCGGGGCCTGTGAGCCGGTCTGCCCGGTCGAGGCCATCTTCTACGAGGACGACGTGCCGGAGCAGTGGAAGGACTACTACCGGGCCAACGTCGAGTTCTTCGACGAACTCGGCTCCCCGGGTGGCGCGAGTGCCCTCGGGCCGATCGAGCGCGATCACCCGATCGTCGCCGGACAGCCGGTCCGTACGGCCTGAGCGCGGCGGGGTCCGCCGGTCGCGGACCCCGCCGGGCGTCCTGGCTCAGGCCACCAGCCAGCCCTCCTCGTAGGCGATCCGCACCGCGTCGATGCGGTTGCGCGCACCGAGCTTGCTGACGATGGAGGTCAGGTAGTTCTGCACGGTCCCCCGGGACAGGCACAGGCTCGTCGCTATCTCGCCGACGTCGGTGCCCCGGGCGGCGTGCTGGAGGACCTCCGCCTCCCGGGCCGAGAGGGGGTTTTCCTGATGTTTCCAGGCGTCCAGCAGCAGCTCGGGGGCGATGGCGGGTCGCCCCGCGGCGACCGCGCGCACCGAGGTGGCGAGCTGGCCCGGCGGCGCCTCCTTGGTGAGGAATCCCTGGACCTGGGCGGCCAGCGCGCGCCGCAGCAGGCCCGGCCAGCCGAATGAGGTGAGGATCAGGGTGCCGCAGTTCGGCAGCTCGTGGTGGAGTTCCTCCGCCGCGGTGAGCCCGTCCGTGCCGGGGAGGTTGATGTCGAGCACGGCCACGTCGGGCCGGGTCTCCAGAGCGGCCGGCACGATGTCGTCGCCCCGGCTCACGGAGGCGACGACGAGCAGGTCCTCCTCCAGGTGCAACAGCGCGGCCAGTGCCCCGCGGACCATCTGGACATCCTCGGCGAGCAGGATTCTGGTGGGCATGATTCCGCACTTTCGTCTCGATCGACGCGCTTCGGCCCCAGGCCGGTGCGCTTCCTCAGCCCCCGTTGTCGTCGGCGGTCGCCTCGACCGCGTCAGGAGTTCAGTGGCGCCTCCGCGAGCAGCACGAAGCGGCCGTCTTCGCGGACACGCGCCTCCGCGCGGCCGCCCAGCGCCGCCAGGCGGGCGCCGAGGTTGGCCAGCCCCTGGCCGCCGCGGCGTTCGGCGGCCGCCGGGCAGACCGCGTCGTTCACCATGACCAGGCACGCCATGCCGTCGGACACGGTGAAGGTGACATGGCAGGTCTCGGCCTCGCTGTGCCTGATGACGTTGGCGGCGCCTTCCCGGAGCACGATGGCCAGGACCTCGTCGAGCGTCGGGGGCAGCGGGTGTGAGTCGGTGATCTCCATCGTCACGTCCACGCCGGCCATGGTCAGGACCGACCGCACGGCCGCCTGCTCCTCCGCGAACGACAGGGCGCCGCGGTAACTCCTCGCCACCAGGCGCAGTTCGGTGAGGGTCTGGCGCGAGGTGGTCACGATCGCCTTGATCTCCTCGCGGGCGCGGTGCGCCTCCGCCGGGGCCAGCCGGTGGGCCAGCTCGCCCCTCAGGACGATGGAGGAGAGACTGCTTCCCACCAGGTCGTGCAGGTCCCGCGAGAAGCGCAGCCGTTCCCGCGTCACCGCGGCCCTGGCCAGTTCCTCCCGGTCCTTGTGCACCTCGGCGACGAGACTGCAGAGCCGGCTGAGTCCCCAGATCATCCAGCCCAGGAGCATCGCGGACACGGTGTTCGACGCCGCCGAGAGGAACGGCGCCGACGCCCAGCAGATGCCGAGGACGCTGAGGATGACCAGGGACCAGACGAGCCAGGCTCCGCGCATGTCGACGAGCAGGACCGACGCCGCCAGCGGTCCTGCCATGAGGGTCCAGGATCCGCCGTACCAGAGCAGGGGCAGGTAGGTCAGCGCAGCCTGCGCCCCAAGGATCGCCACCAGCCGGCCGTCCGAGGGGCGCCGGGTTCCCACCGTCATGATGGCCGTCTGCGCGGCGATAATGAGTCCGACGAGCACGAAGAAGCCGGCCAGGAGCGCGGGCCGGGTGCGTTCCTCCAGCAGGCCGACCAGGCTCTTCGAGACGATCCAGACCAGCGGGACGACGGTGATGAACCGGGTCAGGCAGTACGTGCGAATGTCGTGGTCCGGCAATGGGTCGAATTCGGCCAGTCGCCGTTTCAGCGCCGCCGGCGCCGACAAGCGCAGGGCGCCGACGCGCCGCGTGACCCGAGAAGCTTCCACCGCTCCTCCGGTCACGAGCGCCGGCCGCGTCTCGACCGGGCCGCGCGGGAAGGGCACGAATGTCTTTTCCGGTCCCTTGGGCGGTGTCGTATCGAGAACAGGCCCGGGTAACTCATTTTTGGCGCACTCATGAATGGAAAATGGCACGAAGATAAAACGGAGGGGTAACCTGGAGATGGCTCCAGCGCTTCCACCGCATCGCAGGGGATCCATTCCCCGGGGCGGCTTCCGACAATCCCCCCAACGGCACGAACATGACGTACGTCACCGGCCGCAGATGCACCCCGATCACCTTGGCAGGAGCCGTCGCCACGGGGGCGCCATGGTCGGCCGGGCCCATGCCGGCCCCGCGATCTGTCACACACAGATAATCTCGCCGCGAAAGAGAAGGAGAGGGTATGTGGGGGGATCTTCATAGCTCCATTAATGAGGGCGGCGGCTAACCTGTCAAGAACATTGAGAGTTAAAGAGACCCAAATCTCGTGATTCCTCAACATGCGTCGATGAGCACGCGATTAACCTCGATCTTTCGTGATGGTCCGCCGGCGGAGTCGGTGGACCATCAGGCGTTCCGCGGCTGAGCGTGGGCAGACCAGCGGCCCGAGTGTCGTCTCGGGTGGGCGTCGGGTTCCACTACTCCGGGCCGGTCGTGCTGTCGTCGGGACGGGGGATCTGATGCGGGCAGTTGGACGATCCGGTGGAGGGCGGCGGTGATGTGGTGGGTCCAGGGCCAGTGCCGGGCCAGGCGGAGGATCCGTCGGCGGCCGGTGGTGACAAGCTGCCCCGCCATGGTGAACAGGCGATGCCGCAGACGTGCGGTTCTGTGCGGTGTGCCTCAGGGGCAGATTCCGCAGGCCGGTGGACCGGGCTGCCCGGATCCGGTCCACCGCGCGGGCCCGCAGCCGGTGACGGAGCTCGAGTCCGGCGATCGGCCGACCGGTGGTGTTGGTGGCGAAGCAGGTGAGCCGCAGGCCGTCCGCATCAGTCAGCCCAACTGACCTCCCGGATGCGGCCGTTCCTTCCGGGCGATCAGCCGCATCCCCTTCGGCCAGCCGTCCAGGACGTCGCTGGTGAGTTCGGCGACCCAGGCCCCCTCGCGGATCTCGCCGTCCGCCTCGACGACCGGGGTCCAGGCCATGCGGGGACCTTCAGTACGTGCTGGCGGATCGCGTCGATGATCACCATGCCGACGGAGCAGGAGAGCCAGCGTCCGCGCTGGGAAGCCAGGCGACGAAGTCGTGGGTGCCGCGCCCACGGAGTCAGTGCGGATCAGGGTCTGCCGCCCGCGCCGGTACTTCTTCGGCGGTTGGGCCAAGGCCAGGCGAATGGCGGTGAGTCGGCGGCGGTGTTCGAGCCCGGCGTTGCCCGGTCCGAGAAGGGCCGCAACGGGTTCCCCGGTGCCGCCCAGACCGTGGTCGACGAATCCCGGCAAATGATGGTGGCCGTAGGTCCGCTTCCAGGTCGGGGCCGCGCCCTCCTTGTCCGAGTGCGCGATCACCAGCACCCCGTCCAGATCGGTCGTCACCCCTTTGTCCGCGTCCGGCGCCTGGCCGGCCAGGCACCAGACCCGTCACGGACTTCAGCCCGTGGGACGCGGATCGCCCGAAGGGCGGTGTCGCCGGAGGCGGCGAGGGTGTCGGCCAAGCGGGAGGCCGTCGGATCGGAGGCGACCGGCCCGAACACGGCCGGCTCGGCCCGCGGTTCCGCCAGGGCGCCAATGCGGTGCATACCGCCTGGTCAAGGCCAACACCACCCAATTCGAACTGATAAAAAAGTACGGTTTGCGAAGTGTGGTGTTGCCTTGAGTCACGACATGACATATTCACATCCGGACTTGTGAGGCGGTAACTGGGCCGCACGGCACGGTTTTGCGAGGATGCAAGGCAGGTTCCGCAAGACATGCAGAGGACTCAGATGACAGACATCACGGTTCTCGGGCCGTTCACCGCTACCTACGGGCAGTCGTCGTTCGCGCCCAGCGCCACCAAGACCCGACAGGTCTTGGCGCTCCTCGCCCTCCAGGCAGACAGCGTCGTCGCGGCGTCGACCCTCATGGAGGAGATCTGGGGCGAGGAACTGCCGCGCAGCGCGGCCACAACACTGCAGACCTACATCCTCCAGCTGCGCCGGAAGCTCTCCGCCGTGCTGGAGCGCGGTCCCGACGAGGCGAAGGAGGTGCTGGTGACCCAGCACGGCGGCTATCTCCTGCGCGTGCGCCCCGGGAGCGTGGACGCGCAGGAGTTCGAGAAGCTGGCCGCTTCCGGAGCGAAGGCCTTCAAGGGAGGTGACGACCACACGGCCTCCCGGCTCCTCGGCCAGGCCCTCGGGCTCTGGCGCGGCCCCGCGCTGATGGATGTGAAGGTGGGTCCGGTGCTGGACCTGGACGTCGTCCGGCTGGAGGAGAAACGGATGACCGTCCTGGAGCAGCGGATCGACGCGGACCTCGCGCTCGGCCACCACGGCGAACTGGTGCCGGAGCTCTCGGTCCTGACCGCCCGCCACCCCATGCACGAGACGTTCTGCGCGCAGCTGATGACGGCGCTGTACCGCTCGGACGGTGTCTGGCGGGCCCTGGAGGCCTACCAGCGACTGCGCTCAGCCCTGGTGAAGGAGCTGGGCCTGGAACCCTCGCAGCGACTCAAACGCCTGCACCAGGCGGTGCTCTCCGGCCAGGAGTTCGCCGACCACCGCAGCTTTGGCGCGCCTGCAGCGGTCCGGATCGGCAACCGGACGACGGCCGCCTGACGGTGGTGTCACCCGTCGGTCGCCGCCCGGACGGACGACGGAGCGATCCGGGCGAGCCGGTCCGCGAAGACCTCGCGGAACTGCGGCTGGTCGAGGAAGAAGTGGCCGCCGGGCAGGAGGGCCAGATCGAAGGCCTCCGAGGTCAGTTCGGACCATGCCTTCATCCCGTCGGTGTGGGTCAGCGCGTCCTCCAGTCCAGCGAAGGCGGCGACCGGCACGTCCAGGGGCTCGGTGTGCCGGTGCGCGTAGGTCTCCAGCATCCGCAGATCGGCCCGGACGGACGGCAGGAACAGTTGCAACACCGTCGGCGCCGAGAGCAGGGCGTCGGGGATACCGCCCATCCGGCTCAGCTCCGCCGTGAACAGCGGGTCCGGAAGCATGTGCAGCGGCTCGTGGGGCGGCGGCCACGCCGGGCTGACCCGCCCGGAGACGAGCAGCAGTTCGACAGTGGCACCCGCCTGCCGCAGCCGGCGCGCGGTCTCGTAGGCGACGAGCGCGCCGAAACTGTGGCCGAACAGGGCGAAGGGCCGGTCGTGGCCGTCACCGCCGCCCTGCTCCTCCCGGTCCTGGCGCAGCAGGCGGACCGCCTCGGTCACCACCTGCTCCATCTCGCCCAGCAGGCTCTCGCGCAGCCGCGTCCCGTGGCCGGGCAGTTCCAGCGGGACCACCCGCACACCCGGTGGCACCACGGCCTCCAACCGGCCGTACGACTGCGCGCTGCCTCCCGCGTGGGCCAGGCAGTAGAGCGTGAGCCAGGTCCGGACGGAGGGCTGCGTCATGGATCGGTTCCTTTCTCCGGGCGGTATGAAGCTCTGCGGGCGGGATTCAGCTCTTCAGCCGGGAATCCGGGCGGGGTCGCGCAACAGGTTGAGCTGCTTCTCCCCGATCCTCGCCCGTAGTTCAGGGTCGGTGACGCCCAGTCCCTCGCCGGGGGCCATGCAGAGCACGCCGACCTTGCCCACGTGCTGGTTCTGCTGCACCACGCGCACCGCCGTGGCCGCGTCCTCCAGCGCGTGGATCTCGGAGAGCGCCGGGTACAGCTTCCCGAGGTCGAACAGCCGGTTGCACTCGGCCATCTCCTGGAGATTGGCCGCGTGGCTGCCCAAGATGCGCTTGAGGTTCATCCAGAGGTAGCGGTTGTCGTACTGGTGCTGGTAGCCGGTGCTGGATCCGCAGGTGATGACGGTGCCGCCGCGGCGGACCACGAACACCGAGATCCCGAAGGTGGCCCTGCCGACGAAGTCGAAGACGACATGGGGGTCCTCGCCGGTCTCGCGACGGATGATCCTGCCCAGCCGCTTGCCCAGCGTGATCGTTTCCTCGGGAGTGGGGTCGCCGCCCAGGCCGATCTCGGCGCGGTTGATCACCACGTCGCAGCCGAGGGCCCGCACCAGCGGTTCCTTGTCCTCCGAGCCGACCACACCGACCGGGATGCCGCCCGCGTTCTTCACCATCTGGACGGCGTACGCGCCGAGGCCGCCGGCCGCTCCCCAGATCAGGACGACGTCGCCCAGCTTGATCCGGGCTCCCCGCTCGCTGATCAGCATCCGGTACGCGGTCCCGGCGGTCAGCAGGTTGACGGCCGCCTCCTCCCAGGTCAGATGGCCCGGCTTGGGCAGCAGCTGGCTCGCCCGGACCACCGTGTAGTGGGCCAGCCCGCCGAAGTTGGTCTCGAAGCCCCAGGCGCGCTGCCCGGTGCCGAGCACACCGTCGTGGTGCGTCATCGGCTCCTGGTCGTCGGCCTGGATGGGGCTGACCACGACATGGTCGCCCACCTGCCACTTACGGGTGCCGCTGCCCACGCGGACGATGACACCGGAGGCGTCGGAGCCGATGACGTGGTGGGGCCGGTCGTGCCGGGCGGCGTATCCCCCCTCCCGGGCGAAGCGCTCCAGGAACGTGAAGGTCGGCAGCGGCTCGAACATCGCCGACCAGACGCTGTTGTAGTTGACGGAACTGGCCATCACGGCCACCAGCACCTCGTCCGGGGCCAGTTCCGGCATGGGCACCATGCCCACGTGGAGCGACTTGCGAACGTCCTTGTCCTCGACCCCCGCGAAGATGCCCACGTCCTCCTTGCGGAGGTGGGCGGCAAGGTACTCCTCCGGGACTGGTGCCCGTCGCAGTTCTTCCGGATCCGCGCCGGCCAGCACGGCCTCGGTCAGAGAAGACACGGGAATTCCTCCAACTCGCCTCGCAGCAACGTCTTTCCACGGCTTCGACAACGGCGGTCGTGATGCTGTGCGCACAGCTCCGACGGTCGGGGGACGCGGCGCCCTGCCCGGATCACATCACTGGCGAGTCGTGCTTCGGCGGAGATCCGCTTGAGCCCGCCGGACGGCGCGGGCCCGTTCTCCCTGCGTTCAAGGCAGACTCCAGGCCCGCTGTACAGGCTTCGGAGCATGAGCTATCCCCGTCTTCGCGTGGGCGGACGAGAGCGGCGGCTCCTGGAGCGGCCCCGTCCCGCGCCACCACCTCACCGCCCGGAGCCGCTCGGCGCTCGCCCCTGACCACGGCGACCGACGCCGAGGGCCGCCCCCGGAGAGCCGACCCGTCCCCGACCACCCGTCGCACTCGTGAGGCCCCATGCACACCGCCCGTACGTCCAGCACGCCCCAGGTCGGCGCCGAGCCCCGCGACGCCGACGTCACTCCCCTGCGCGACCGTCAGGCCCCGGCGGTGACCGCGCTGTTGCCCCGCGCCCAGGCCGGCGACCGGCAGGCCATGAACGAGCTGCTGCGGCAGGTCACGCCCCTGGTCGTGCGGCAGTGCCGCCGGATCACCCGTCGGCACGACTCGGATGCCGCGCAGGAGGCCATGCTCGCGATCTACCGCGGCATCCACGGCCTGCGCGAGCCCGGCGCCTTCTGCTCCTGGGCCCGCGCGATCGCGGTGCGGGAAGCCGTGCGCACCCGCCGGCGCCTGGGGGACTTCTCGCCCCAGGACCTGCCCGATCTGGAGCAGGACACCAATCCCCTGACCAGCGTCCACATCAGCGACGTCCTGGACCGGCTGCCGCACCACCATCGTGAGGTGCTCACCCTGCGCGCGGTCTACGGCCTGGACGAGCAGGAGATGGCCACGGCGCTCGCCCTGCCGCTCGGCACGGTCCGCTCCCGGCTGCACCGCGCCCGGCGCAACTTCCACGACGCCTGGCACCAGCAGTCCGCCTGACCCTCCCGGCCGTCGCCGGCCGCCGGGATACGGCACGGAGGTCCCCGGATCACGAAGACCTCCGTGCCGCAGCCGTGCCGCCCGGGTTCTCCGCACGGCACGGCGGTCTCGTCGCGCGGCCGTCAGGTGACGGCCGCGCGCTGCCGGTGGCGCGGGTCCCGGTGCTCCTCCCGGATCAGGGCTTCGCGCAGCTGTCGTACGGCGGTCAGGACGTCGTGGTGGGAGACGTACAGCGCGTTGACGCCGAACCTCAGCAGGTCGGGTGCGCGCATGTCGCCGATGACGCCGCGGGCGGCCAGCGCGCGCACCAGCGGGTAGGCCTCCGCGTGCCGCAGCGCCACCTGGCTGCCGCGCCGGTGTGCCTGCCGCGGGGTGACCACGGTGAAGCCGAGCCCGTCCAGCAGGGTGTCGGCGCAGTCCATGAAGAACCCGGTCAGGGACAGGCTCTTGGCCCGGACCTGCTCCATGCCGACGCCCTCGAAGGCGGTGAGGGCCGCCTCCAGGGCGAGCAGGGAGAGGATCGGCGGCGTCCCGATGCGGGCCCGTTCCACTCCGCGGGCCGGGATGTAGGCGCCGCTCAGCGCGAAGGGGTCCGCGTGGCCGTTCCAGCCGGTGAGCGGCTGGTCGAAGGCGTCCTGGTGGCGTCGGGCGACGTAGAGGAAGGCGGGGGCGCCGGGGCCGCCGGAGAGGAACTTGTAGCCGCAGCCCACCGCCAGGTCGACGCCCAGGTCGTCCAGCCGTACGGGCAGCGCGCCGGCCGCGTGGCACAGGTCCCACAGCATCAGTGCCCCGGCCTCCTGGACGGCACGGGTGACGGCGGCCATGTCGTGGAGCTCGCCGGTGCGGTAGTCGACCGGGGAGTACCCGGCCACCGCCACCTCGTGTCCGCGGGCGGCCAGGCAGCGCGGCAGGTCGTCCACCGCGACCCGCAGGACCTCCAGGTCGAGGAGCCGGGCCACCGAGTCGGCGATGTACATGTCGGTGGGAAAGTGGCCCGGGTCGGTCAGCAGCAGCCGCCGCGCGGGACGCAGCCGCGCCGCCGCGGTCAGGGAGTTGAACAGGTGCACGCTGGTGGAGTCGCCCGTCACGGTCTGCCCCGGCGCCGCGCCGAGCAGGTGTCCGATCGTGTCCCCCACCCGCAGCGGCGCCCGCCACCACCCGTGCTCGTTCCAGGAGCCGATCAGTCCCTGCCCCCACTGCCGGTGGGCCGCGTCCGCGAGCGCCTCGGGCACGGCGGCCGGCAGGGCGCCGAGCGAGTTGCCGTCCAGGTAGACGACTCCGTCCGGCAGGACGAACCGTTCCCGGTGTGCCGCCAGCGGGTCGGCCGCGTCGAGCGCGGACGCCTGTCCCCGCAGGTCCTCCAGGGCGCTCGTGCCGTGGAGGGCGGCCGGTTGCCTAGACAAGGCCGCGCACCGTCCAGATCTCGGGGAACACCGGGCGGGTGGCGCGCTGCTCCAGCCAGTGGACCCCGGACGAACCACCGCTGCCGGTCTTGGCGCCCATCGCCCGGCGGGTGGCGAGCAGATGGTCACCGCGCCATCGCATCACCGCCTCGGCGATGTCGGTCAGCGTCTCGCCCAGCGCCAGCAGAGGGTCGTTCTGCGGGCCGGCGTACACGCGCCGCCAGACCTCCTCGACGCCCGGGTCGGCCTCGTAGGCGGCGCTCACGTCACGTTCCAGCACGTGCTCGGGGACCGGCAGGCCGCGGCGGTGCAGATAGGCCAGCGTCTCGTCGTAGAGCGAGGGCTGGTGGAGCAGTTCCTCCAGTTCGGCGTAGGCGCCGGGATCCGCCCGCTGCGGGTTCATCAGCGAACGGCTCTTGTCGCCGAGCAGGAACTCCAACTGCCGGTACTTGGCCGACTGGAAGCCGGACGCGGCGCCGAACGCCGCCCGGAACTCGTTGAACTGGGCCGGGGTCATCCTCGCGATCGGCCGCAGGGAGTCGTTGAGCGCGAGGTGCGCGCCGAGGCTGCGGCGCAGGGCGTCCATGGCGCACTCGTGGTCGTCCTTGACGAGGGCTTCCCGGGCGATTCGCCACTCATGGACGACCAGGGTGAACCACAGCTCCATCACCTGGGTGGTGACCAGGAACGCCATCTCGTGCGGGGCGTCGGTCAGGGGCCGTTGCAGGGAGGACAGCACCGAGGCGTGGACGTAGTCGTCGTAGGGGGTCCTGCCCCGGAAGTCCGTCAGAGGGTCGTCCGTCCCCGTTTCGTGGGACAGGGACGTGGTGTCGGTCATCGCGTCTCCTCAGCAGGGTGCACTGGTCGGCGGGGGGGGGAGGTACGGCGGGCGGGGGCGAGCGGTGCCCCTCTCGTCCGCTCACAGGTCGAAGTCCAGCTCCGTCTCGTCGGTCTCGGGGCGGGCGCGGCAGGCGAGTGTGTAGCCCGCCGCCAGTTCCGCGGAGCCCAGCACGTACTGCGGGCCGGTCGTGACGGATCCGTGGACGACCTTGGCGCGGCAGCTTCCGCACAGGCCCTCGCGGCAGGAGTACGGGATGTCCGGCCGGGCCCGCAGCAGCGCGTCGAGCACCACCCGGTCCTGGTCCGTCATGGCGGTCACGGCCGTCTGTCCGCCGAAGGAGGCGGTGATCCGTGCGCGGTGACCGTGCGGCGCGGCCCGGGGTGGCGCCGGGTCCCGGGGGGCGGCGGAGAAGAGTTCGACGCGGGTCCGTGCCGGGTCGGCGCCCCAGGCGGTCAGGGCCTCGCGCACCGACGTGACCATCTCCCAGGGCCCGCAGAGGTAGAAGTAGGTGTCGCCGTCCGGTTCGGCGCCGACCGCGCGCATCAGGGCGGGCAGCCTCGTGGCGTCGAGCCGCCCGGTCAGCAGTTCGGCCTCGCGGGTCTCCCGGGTCAGCAGGTACAGCGGCTGGAACCGGTCGACGTAGGCGTCTTTGAGGTCGGCCAGTTCGTCGGCGAGGAGCACCGACCGGGCCGTACGCTCGGTGTGGATCAGGGACACCCGGCAGCGCGGGTCGGCGCGCAGGGCCGCCGCGGCCATGGGCAGCAGCGGGGTGATGCCGCTGCCCGCGGCCACCATCACCTGGTGTGCGCCGGGGTGTTCCACGAGTCCGAAGGCGCCGGTCGGCGGTGCGACGTCCAGCGTCTCGCCGGCTCTCAGCACGGTCATGGCGTACTCCGCGAAGCCGCCGGATCCCAGTCGCTTGACGACCAGGCGCAGTTCGGGCCGCCCGAAGGGTGGCGGGCAGATCGAGTAGCTTCGGCGGATCTCCGTCCCGTGCAGGACGTGCCGTACGGTCACGTGCTGGCCCGGCCGGTGGGCGAAGGCGTCGGCCGGTCCGTCGGGGAGGTCCAGGGTGAGGGCCACCGCGTCGTCGGTGAGCGGCCGGACCCGCGCCACCCTCAGCCGGTGCCATCCGGCCGACGGTCCGGTGGGCGCCGCCGTGCCCTGCTCGGTCGTGGTCATGGGGCCGTCACACCGCCTTCAGGTGGGGAAAGGACTCGTGGCAGGCGGCGCACATCAGGATCGTCTGGCATCCGGTGGGGCCGAACGGCCCGAGCGGACGGGTCGCCGCGGAACCGCAGTTCGGGCAGGGCCGGCCGAGACCGAGCCGCACCGGCAGCGGTGCCGACGAGGGGGCGGGGGGCGTGATGCCGTGGGCGGCGAGTTTGCGGCGGCCCGCCTCGCTGATCCGGTCGGTGGTCCAGGTGGGCGCGAGCGCCCGCGTCACCCGTCCTCGGGGATGCCCGCACCGCGCGAGAACGGCCCGCAGGTCGGCCTCGATCACCGAGAGCGCCGGACAGCCGAGGTAGGTCGGGGTGAAGACGACCTCCATCACCCCGTCCGCCCCCTCGCGCACCGACCGGATCACACCCAGGTCGGCCAGGGTGACCATGGGCAGTTCCGGGTCCGGTACAACCTCCACCCGGGCGCGGACCTCGTCGGGGCCCAGCGGCGTGGCCGCGCTCACCAGACACCTCCGGGGTACTGCCGGAAGGTCGACTGGAACTCGGCCAGCAGCGGGGCGAACGCCTCGGTGTGCAGCCCCGAGCGCCCTCCGGTGGCCTGCCAGGAAGGCACCGGGAGCGTGAGCCCGGCCTCCGTCAGGACGTCGGTCACCTCCTGTTCCCAGGCGGCCCGCAGCCGGTCCGGGGCGCAGGCCGTGCCGTCGGCGTCCAGTCGTGCCGTCAGCTCGTCGGCCTCGAACAGCTCGGCTGTGTACGGCCAGACGTGCTCCAGCCCCGCCCGCATCCGCCGCCGGCTCTCCTCGGTGCCGCGGCCCAGCCGTACGGTCCACCGCGAGGCGTGCAGCCGGTGGTACTCGGCGTCCTTGACCGCGCGGGCGCCGAAGGCGGCCAGCCGCGCGTCGGCGGAGGCGGACAGCTCGGCATAGAGCAGACTCGTGGCGTGCGTGTACGCCAGCTGCCGGGCGACGGTGACGGCGAAGTCGCCGTTGGGGAGCTCCAGCAGCAGCGCGTTGCGGAACTCGCGTTCGGTCCTGCGGTAGGCGAGGTCGTCGTCGCTGCGCTGTGTCCCGTCCCGGTGACCGCTGAGGGACAGCAGGATCCTGGCGTGGCCGAGCAGGTCCAGGGCGATGTTGGACAGGGCGAGGTCCTCCTCGACGGTGGGCGCGTTGGTCACCCAGGCGCACAGCCGCTGACAGAGGATCAGCGCGTCGTCGCCGAGCCGGAGCGCGTACTCGGCGATGTCGTGGTCCCGGGTGACGGCGAGGGAACCGGACAGCTCACTGGTCATGGGTGTCCGCCTCGCTGAGTGGCCGGTACATCTGCGGATACCGGTAGGGCTTGTCGGCTCCGTTACTGAAGAAGGGGTCCTTCTCGGCGGGGGACGAGGCCCGCACCGCGTCGGAGCGCACCACCCAGATGGACAGCGGGTCCCCGCGCCGGGTGTAGAGGTCGCGTGCGTGGGCAATGGCCATGTCGGCGTCGGCGCCGTGGACCGAGCCGACGTGCTGGTGGGAGAGGCCTCGGCGCGGCCTGAGGAACACCTCCCAGGACATCTGCGCACGGCCGGTCTCGCCGCTCATGCCTCCTCCCCTTCCGTCAGACGGGCCGCATAGGCGTCGGCCGCCGCGCGCACCCAGGCACCGTTCTCATGGGCCGCCACCCGGTGCGCGAGGCGCTGCCTGGCGCACTGCTCGCCGCCGGCCAGGGCCGTGCGGTACACCTGCCAGTCCACCGGGGTGAAGTCGTAGTGCCCGCGCTCCTCGTTCCAGCGGATCGCCGGATCGGGCAGGGTCACCCCGAGCCTCTCGGCCTGCGGCACGACGTTGTCCACGAACCGCTGACGCAGCTCGTCGTTGGTGTGGCGTTTGATCCCCCAGGCCATCGAGCGCCGGCTGACCGCGGCGCCCAGGGCCGCGGCCCGGGCGTCCCCGCCGCCCTCGGCGGTGTCCGGCGGACCGAACATCAGGGCCACCGCCGGCAGCCACCACCGGTCGACCGCGTCCTGCGCCATCTCCCGCTGCTCCCGCGTGCCCCGGCACAGCGCCCAGAGCAGGTCGTAGCCCTGGCGGACATGGAAGGTCTCCTCCTGGCACACCCGCTGCATGGCCCGTGCGTACGGCCCGTAGGAAGTGCGGCACAGCGGGGCCTGGTTGATCACCGCGGCGCCGTCCGTGAGCCAGGCGATCGCCCCGGTGTCGGCCCAGGTCAGGGCGGGGTGGTTGAACGTGTCCGAGGAGCGCTGGTGCCCCTGGTGCAGCGCGTCGAGCAGTTCGGCGCGGGTGACACCGAGGGTCTCCGCCGCCGCGTACAGGTACAGGCCGTGCCCCGCCTCGTCCTGCACCTTGGACAGCAGCACGGCCTTGCGCTGCAGGGAGGGCGCCCGGGTCAGCCAGGATCCCTCCGGCTGCATCCCGATGATCTCCGAGTGCGCGTGCTGGGCGATCTGCCGGATCACCATCCGCCGGTAGCCGTCGGGCAGCCAGTCCCGGGGTTCGATCGTCTCGCCGGCCGCGACCAGTGCCTCGAAGTCGGCGTCGCGCCGCCCGTCGTCGTCCGCGGCGACGGTGGCGGCCGTGGAACCTTCCTCGGTGATCACCTGGAACCTCCGCTCCCCTTTGTCCGGCCCGCGTCGGCACTCCCGGGTAAGGGCCTCACTACGAAGGAGTGCCGACGCGGCCGGTCCAATCCCTCACCGGGTGCGGGAAGTCGAGTGAGACAGACCACAGGGTCGGCGGGGATTGTCAGGGCGTTCCGCGTCCTCCTTATCCGTTCGAGACCTTTTGGCGCAGTGAAAGGCGGACGGGCATGAGCACCATTCGAGAGCTACTCACCGAACTGACCGGGACGTCGGAGTACGCCGAGAAACTCGGCGACGACACCGATCTGGCCGCCAGCGGCATCGACTCGGGGGACCTCGTCCGGCTGATCCTGCTCGTCGAACAGCGCACCGGGGTGGAGATCACCGCTGGGGACATGGAGCAGCTGACCACGATCGCGGACTACGAACGCTTCCTCACCGACCGGGCCGGCTCCACCCCGCGGCCGGGCGGCGCGTGATGTGGCTGACCCAGCTCCTGGAACGCAACCGTCAGTGCTTCCCCGACCGGACGGCGCTGGTGGACGCGCGCCGCTCGGTCACCTGGGGCGAGTTCCACGACCGCGTGACCCGGCTCGCCCACGGACTGCTCGGACAGGGCGTCCGGGCCGGTGACCGGGTGGCCGTCCTGTCGCTGGACCGCGTCGAAGTGCTGGAGACGTACTTCGCGCTCGCCCGGCTGGGCGCGCTGTTCGTGCCCCTCAACCACAGCCTCACCCCTGCGGAGGTGACCGGGATCGCCGAGCGCTGCGACCCGGTGGCGGTGATCGGCGAGGCGGCCCTGCTGGAGCGGCACCCGGATCTGCCGGTGCGGCTCCGACTGCCTTTGGACGGCCCGGAGTTCGCCGCCCTGTGCGAGACGGACGTGCAGGCCCCCGCCACGGCCCTCTCCGGGGGTTCACGCCTGCCCGACGTGTCGGACGACGCCCTGGCGGCGATCCTGCACACCTCGGCGACGACCGGCCGGGCCAAGGGGGTCGCCGTCGACCACGCGTCCTTCCGGGCCATCGCGCTCGGCTGGCTGGCCCAGGTGGGGCCCACGGACGACATGGTCCTGGTCAACTGCTGCCCGCTGTACCACGGCAGCATGGTGGTCTCGCTCACCTACATGGCCGCGGGCGCCACGGTGGTGCTCATGCCGGGCTTCCAGCCGCAGCGGGCTCTGGCCGCGATCGCGGACCACCGGGCCACGCACGTCTGGCTCGTGCCGCAGATGCTCCGCTTCCTGCTCCAGGCCAGGTCGCTCGGGAGCACCGACCTGTCCAGTCTGCGCGAAGTCCTCTACGGGGCCGCGCCGATGCCCCCGGAGCTCCACGCCGAGGCCGCGCAACGGCTCGGCTGCGGTTTCCGGCAGGTCTACGGAATGACCGAGGTGGGCGGCCCGTTCGTCACCCTCGGCCCGGACGAGCACCCTACGCCGGGCACCGTCGACGTGATCCCGGCCGGCCGGGTGATCCCCGGCATGTCGGTGAAGGCCCTGGGCCCCAAGGGCCAGGAGGTGCCCCCCGGCGTCATCGGGGAGATCTGCGCGCGCGGCCCCGGGGTGATGCGCGGTTACTGGAACGACGACCAGGCCACCGCCGACATCACGACGGACGGCTGGATCCGCACCGGCGACCTCGGCTTCGTCGACGGCGACGGCCGCGTGCATCTGATCGACCGGAGCAAGGACCTGATCATCCGGGCGGGGCAGAACGTCTACCCCAGGGAGATCGAGCAGGCTCTGCGCTCCCACCCCGCGGTGCACGACGCCGCCGTGATCGGGGTGACGGACGCCGACTACGGAGAGGTACCACTGGCCTTCGTCGTCGCTGAGAGCGGAACGACGGCCGACGAGGTCCAGGCCCACCTAACCGGCGTCCTCGCAGCGTACAAGCGGCCCCGCCACATCCGCTTCATCGAGGAGGTACCCCGGAACCCCGCGGGCAAGATCCTCAAGAAGGCACTGCCCGTCTGACCTCCCAGGCCGGGTCGAGCGTTACTCCGACCCGGCCGGGAGAGGTGCCAAAAAGCGGAGTGCCGGAGTACAACGGGACCCAGGCCGACCCCTGCGCGCCATCGTAGATCGCTGTTCACAGAAGCCCCGCCGGAAGCACCCCGGCGGGGCTTCGTCGTCTCCCCACGCTCTCACACAGCTCTCACCAACTGTGCGGACTCCCTCGGACAATAGGGCCCTGACCTGGCAATACGTGCCTGGCCTGGACCGCCTGGACGCGCGTGGACGGTCTCTACAACCTGTGCCATGTGGTACCGCGAGGCTCGCTCGCCAGCACCACGGACTACTCAGCGAGATCCGGACCAGGCGCGGACCATCTCAGCCTCGCACCAGACGTTTCCACCCTTCGTCGCAGGTCAGAAGCGAGGCCAGACGTGTACCACCAGCAGACGAAGAACATTCTCTGTTCTTACAGCCCTCAGAAACTTGGCTTCTTCTAGAGCCTGAAGTGGGTGGCCTGGGGGCACTGTCGTCCTCCAGGCAACCCGGTACGACAAGCACGTTCAGCGACCACTCCGACCGGAACTCTTCATCAGGGCCGCGGAAGGTGACCACCAGTGACGCATCCGGCAACTCCGGCCCTGGGCGGTCTGCGACGATGGTGCCATGGACGAGGAAGTCATTCCCATTCTTCGCGTCGAGGACGCTGATGCGGCGCTCGCCTGGTACGAGCGACTGGGCTTCGCCAAACAGTGGGAACACCGCTTCGAACCGGGACTTCCCGCGTTCGTCGAGGTCGCCCGGGGCGGAGTGCGGTTGTTCTTGTCGGAGCACAAGGGAGATGCCCGCCCCGACACGTTGGTCTATCTCCGCGTTCGCGATGTCGAGGCCATCGCCTCCGAGTTCGGTGTGCGGGCGAAGGACGCTCCGTGGGCGCGTGAGATTGAGTTGCGCGACCCTGACGGCAACCGGCTTCGGATCGGCACGCCGACGGAATGACACTCGCCGGGAGCGCGCGGCAGGAAGGCTGCGTGCCGGGGCAGCGGGTCGCCGGTGACGTGGCCGAGGGCTCGGATGGTGCGGGCCTTCGGGTACTGCTCCGCGAGGAGCAGGGCAGCATGATCCGCTACAGCAGCACGATCACCGCGCCGATCACCGCGCCGATCGCCGCCAGCACAGTGAGCACGGCATACACCGCTAATCCGAGGGTCACCCCTTTGCCCGTGCACGCTCTGACGACGTTCCGTCCCCTCTCTTTGCTCACATGAGTGATCTCCTGTCCGCTGACACGCTCACTCAGTCCACACCAGGGCCTCAGACGTTTGAGCGACTCCGCTCCCAGGAGAGAGGTGACGATCAGGAACGGCCGGGCATCGCTTCCGACGAGACGAGCCCTGCCCGCGGAGAGGTCTCCGGCCGCAACGCGGGATGTCAGGTACACGAGCATTCCAGCGGCCCGCCGGCGGTTTTCCGGGGAATCCGTGTCCAGCAGGACCATGTCGGGGCCGGGCACCCTGTCCGCGGGTGGCACGGCGAGCTGTGTGGCGCGTGCCATGACGTCGGACCACGCTTCGGCGTCCACAGCGAAACCCTTGGCGTCCTGGAGGCCGTAGACGACGGGCACTCCGCCCCGGAGCCCTCCGGTGAGGAACAGGCAGGTGACAGCGGCGAGTTCGCGCGGTGGGACGGAGCCGGTACCGGTGCCCATAACCGAGACCCGGATGTCCCGGTTCATGTGGTCGCTCTCGGCGGCCGTCACCGGGTGCAGACCGGTGATCAGCAGGATCCACACCTGCTTCCGATCCGGGCGCTCTCGCAGCGTGTACAACAGCAGGGAGGACTTGGAGTCGTCGACGATGTCACTGACGGAGCGGCCTCCACACCCCTGTGCCAGCAGATTCTCCGGCGAAAGCCCCCCTGTGCCCGGCGTCATGGCAGGAGCCCATGAGTAGTCCTGGCGGGAAAGGCGGCCACGGGACTGCATGAACCATGTGGTGGTCACGTTCACGCCCTCCCCGCAGTCGGCGCGCTCAGATGCGGATGAGGCTGTATGACCTCGATCCCGGGCGCGTTGACCGTGCCTTCGGTGAACTGGGCGATGGCCCGCTCCAGCGCCTGGTCGTGGCCGAACATCCCGTCGACCGTCTCACGCCAGAATCCTCGTCGTTCACGCCGGTAGACGTTGAGCACGAATCGAAGCATGTAACGCAGGGGCTGATCTGTGTGAAGCGGCCGGTATTCCGCGCCCGGACGGCGGCTGCGGTAGTGAAAGCGGACGTCCCCGCCCGCCGACTGGGTGATCGATGAGAAGACGATCGAGCCGGTGGTCTGCACAGGGACGACCACACAGCCGACCCGGGACCGTACGCTGGCGTGCGCGATGTGGTCGAACAAGGGCTTGTAGCCGGTACGCACACGGTCCAGCAGTTCTGTGGCGCCGTGGTCCGTGGCCACGTACTTCTCGCACTTCAGAGGAACGACGATCAGGAGCCGGGGTTTGTCGTCGCTCCGCAGGATCTGCTTGACCTGTTCGTACATCAGGTACGGCGCGTTGACGTGCTCGTGGTACCGCCCGTCGCCCTCCACCAGCGCGGGGGTGTCGACCGCCAGGACGATGACCGGGCTTTCAGCGAGAGCGGTTCTGACGCCCTGGGCGACAGGATTGCCGTTGAGGTCTCGCAGAAGTCCCCCCGCGTAGTCGGTGAATCGCAGGACGAAGCGTGGGTTCTTGTCCTTGCGGCCTACCGCTATCTCGTAGCGATGCAGGTCAAGCGCGGCCGTATTCGTGACCGCGTCACGGACCTGGACCGATCGGGACAGGGACTTCAAGGTTGCGACAACGTCGGTGAGCCTGATCGCGGTGTCGCCGACTGGGGTGAGATCCAGCTCCGTGGCGCCGATGACCGAGGAGTACTGGACGTACATCGAGGCCAGCAGCGAGGTCTTTCCGGCGCCTGACGGACCGAGCATGGTGACTTCGAGGGTGTAGCGGTCGGGCATGCTCACGCCACGGCCTCCTCTGGCGTGGCCGACAGTGTGACGGGGACGGTCGAAGCCGCGAGGGTCGTCACCGCCGCGACACTCTCCGACCAGCGGCGCAGGTGCGCGGCGTCCTCGGCCAGGGCTGCGAACCTGCCAGGCCAGATCTCGGCTCTGATGTCCTGGTAGAACACCAGCCACTCCTCCTCGACGCCGGCCGAGGGGACGACCCTGTCGTAGAACTCCTCGACGATCGAGAAGATCGCCGCGCTCGGATCAGCGAGCGCCTTGTACAGCTCGCTCCGGCAGGTGTACAGCGCCTCGCTGTACGCCACCTCCAGCATCTCCCGAACCTGCTGGACCGTCGGGCCCGGCTGGTGCGGGAAGGGCATCGCGGGGGTGTCGGCGTGCAGACCGTCCAGGCAGGCTCGTACCCGATGCTGGAGCATGCCCCGGTAGGAGAGCTGGAAGTCGGCCAGCAGCTGTAGCGCGTACCGGATCTCGCTTCCGCCGTCCTCTCTCACCCGCGGGACTCGTGCGGCGACTTGGAGCAGGAACTCCCGCCCTTCCCGAGCTGTACTGAGCCCGCCAAGGCTGCCCGGCCCGCGCAGCACGTCCGCGACGCGCTGCTGCATCTCGGCGGTACGGGCATGGAGGGCCACGTCGCACTCCAGGAAGCGTCTCGACAGCCGGGCCCGCGACTCGTTGAGGTACTTCCCGTACGCCATGCTCAACCCGTCCTCGGCCGCGGCGCGTGCGACCAGTTCGTCCGGCGTCGCATGGGCCGGGTCACGCTCTGCTGCCTCCAGGACGGTGTCCACGGCATCAGCGAGCAGCCCGTCGGTCAGGTCCCGTTCCTGACGCAGCTCCCGCACCAAGGCCGCGAGGGCATGGGCGAGCTGACCGTGCGTTTGCTTGAACAACGAGGTGAACGGCAGGAACCAGACCTCGGTCGGTTGCGCCAAGTCGGCCAATCGCTCCGCCTGCGCCGTCACGTGTGTCAGACGCTCGTGCAGTTCAGCTGCCTTCTCGCTACGCACCGCCACGTAGCGGTTGTCGAGTTCGTCGAGGTTCGCCAGCAGGTAGTCCAGCACCCGGTCCATGGCGCCGGCCACGTCGTCCGGCTGAGAGCAGTCCGCGATGTGGGCCTCGGCCACGGTGAACCGCGAGGCCGGCAGCCACTGCTCCGCCATCTTGCGGGCGTTCGCGCTGTTGTCGCCCTTCAGGCCGGAGCATTTATTGATCACCAGGAACGAGCACCGGTCCAGGCCGGTGTCGGGCAGTCCCTCCTGCACGTGGTCATAGAGCTCGTAGTCGGACGTGTCGATGCCGTCTCCCAGCGGATCCGGACGGCGCAGGAATACCACCACATCGATCTCGTCCTTGAGAGCGGCCACGATCCGCTGCGCGTCCTGCAGATTGGAGTCGCCCAGACCGGGGAGGTCGATCAACGAGAGTCCCGTCCAGTCCTGGTGCGCGAAGTGGGTGGTGATGCGCACGCAGCGGACCGCACGGAACGTGTGGTAGCGCTGCTGGTCATGCTCGTCGGACTGGGCCACGAACCGGCGGATCTCAAGCGGACCGACCAGATGCGGCGACGCCATGCCGAGGTATCTGCGGTACTCGGGAAGCGCGGTGTGGTATTGGACCAGATGGTTGTACCTGCTGCCTTCGACGGACGTCTCCTTGGAGGGTTCCGGGGGCAACGGCCCTGCGAAGCGTTCGAGGGTGGTGGGGGCAGGGCCCAGCCCCAACTCCGCGTAGTACGGGGCGATCACTTCCCTCAGGAAGGAACGCTCGCTGTGGAAGTACACCTGTGCCTGGGTGGGGACGCCTTCCTCGTGGCGCAGCACACTCGTGACTCCGGTGCAGAATCCGCCGTCACTGGTGGGCACTTCCTGGTCCGTCAGTCCGGTCAGGCTCTGGATGAGCCGGCTCTTTCCCTGCCGGGCCTTTCCGATCACGCCCACATTGAGCGTCGCCCGCCGGAAGCGGGCCGCGACTGCGTCGAGCGCGGCGGCCTCGACCGGGAGTTCCTCCAGCAACCCGTTCATCTCGGCGCCCAGCGCGGCCAACCGGCTCCGTGCGTCATCGGGCACCTGGCCCAGCAGCTCTGTCCGTAACGCCTCCAGCTCGCGCAGCCGTTCCAGAACGTCCGTCACCCACGTGTGGGCGCGCTCCAGCACTTGTGCCTGCCGAGCGCGCCGCCGACGAATCTCCGTGATCCTGTCCGCACGCGACATGAACCCCCCTCGCCGCAGAACGAAGCCCGGCTGCGGGACCGCCGGATGCGCCGATGGTGACAGGAAACGCGTCCCATGCACTGCCGATGACAAGAATCTTCGGAAAATGGGTGAGAGCGACCCTCGGCAGGGAGGTCATGACTTTGCGGCATCTTCAGGTGATCAAGGTGCGGCACGTGGCGAGCGAGCGATGAACGCCACCACTTCGACGGTCTGTTCGCCGACCGCGCCCGGTCCCAAGGCGTGGTCGCTCTCCTGAGAGGACCTCTCCGTCCTTGCATCCGGGAGAGAAGTCGACGGAGTGGAGCCAGGATCATCCTGGCTCCACTCCGTGGTGCGGGCGTGTCACCGGAACTGTGCGAAGAACCTCCAGATCTCTGCTTTGGTCCAGGTGGCGACGCCGCTTTCGTTGGGGGAGCCGTCGACCGGGCCGGGTATGTGGCCTCCGTCGAACGCGGCCCATTGGACCGGGTATCCGGCACGGCAGCCCGAGTAGACGGTGGTGATGTGCGTTCTGCTGCCCGGCGCGGGCTCGCGCGGGCTCTGAGGGGTGCAGCCGTTGTTGCCGACGAATCGGTCGCGCAGGGACCGTCCTTGCGCGATGTTGAGGACGGAGTCGCTGATGCCGTGGATTCCGAAGTAGGCGATGGGCTGGGTGCCGCCGCTGCACCCGCTGATCTGGGCGCCGGAGATGACCGCGACGGCCCTGAAGACGTTCGCCCGGCTGCATGCGAGTGCGTAGCTCATACCGCCGCCCCAGCTGAATCCCGTGGCGAAGCGCTGTGCCGGGTTGACACAGAGGCCGCCCTCGATGCGCCGGATCATGTCGTCGACGAAGGTGATGTCCTCACCGCCCGCATTGGCCCAGCCGTTGCCGAGGCCCTGGGGAGCGACGAGGATCGCGCCGTTGTTCGACTGTTCCTGTTGGCCGTAGTAGGACCAGGCGTTCCCGCTCGTGCCGCCCGAGGCGACGTCGCCGGCGGTTCCGCCCCGCCAGTGGAACGCGAAGATCAGCCGGTAGCGGTGGCTGTTGTCGTAGTTGGCGGGAACCCTGAGGATGAAGCTGCGGCTCTTGCCGCCGCTCTGCATCGTGTGCGTACCGCTCGCCAGAGTCGGGGCGCTGCCGCACCCGCCGCCGCCACCGGACGACAGCTTGATCATCTGCCATTGCTGGTTGGCGCCGCCCCAGTCGGAGTACTGGACGACGTTGCCGCCGTCGGCGGTGGAGGCGCCCTGCACCTCCACCGCCTTGCCGCTGGTGCGGTTGATCAGCCGGACGTGGCCCGCGTCGGAGTCGGCCAG
Organism: Streptomyces sp. NPDC057424; assembly: GCF_042803315.1. Taxonomy (NCBI): domain Bacteria; kingdom Bacillati; phylum Actinomycetota; class Actinomycetes; order Kitasatosporales; family Streptomycetaceae; genus Streptomyces; species Streptomyces sp. NPDC057424. The sequence goes on along the minus strand of NZ_JBHVCP010000010.1, from coordinate 91,983 downwards.
GCGGAACTGCTGGTTGGCCCCGTTGTGGTCGGCCCACTGCTGGATCGCGGCACCGTCCGCGGTCGAGGCGCCGGCCACGTCGAGAACCTTGCCCGAATGCCGGGCCTTGAGGCGGTAGAAGCCGTCGCCGGAGTCCGTGAACTGCCACTGCTGGTTGGCTCCGTCGTTGCGCGTCCACTGGCTGACCCGCGCGCCGTCGGCGGTGGACGTGCCGGAGACGTCCAGCGCCTTGCCGCTGTTGCGATTGACCAGGACGTACCAGGCATGGGTGTCCACCGTCGCCGCCTCGGCGGACGTCGGATTCACGGCGGTGAGCACGCCGATCGCGAGGGCCGCCGCCACCACGGCGGCGATCCGGGGCCACCAGCGATGTCTGCGTGGAGGGGCGGGGGAAGCCGCACCGTCGCTCTTCATCGACTCACCCTTTCGTTTGTGGCAGGCCCCATCAGGTGCGGGTCCAGCGCTGGTTGCTGCCGTTCGAGCAGGAGTAGAGCTGGATCAGGGTGCCGTTGGCGGTGCCGGCTCCGACGGCGTCGAGGCAGAGGCCGGACTGGACGCCCACGATGGATCCGTCGGAGTTGAGGCGCCATTTCTGGTTGTCGCCTCCCCAGCAGCTGTAGATCTGGACCTTGGTGCCGTTGCCGGTGCCGGCGGCGTCCAGGCACTTGTTGCCGTAGATCCTGAGCTCGCCGGCGGCGGTGTGCGTCCACTGCTGGTTGGTGCCGTTGTTGCAGTCCCACAGCTGGAGCTGGGTGCCGTCAGTGGTGCTGGTGCCGGGTACGTCCAGGCAGCGGCCCGAACCGACGCCCTTGATCTGTCCGCCATCCGAAGGGGGCGTAGCAGAGCCGCCGTTGAGTGCGTTGAGGACGGCGGTGTAGGCGGGCTTCTTGCTGCCGTTGCCGTTGAACAGCAGCGGCGTCTGCTCCGCTCGCCAGGAGTCGGTGTCGCGCACGCCCCAGACGGTGATGCCGAGGCAGCGCGGGACGGCCAGGCAGTCGTTGGTCACGTTGGCGTAGGTCGTGGCCGGGGCGCCCTGGATGTCGAGTTCGGTGATGGCCACGTCGACGCCGAGGGCGGCGAAGTTCTGCAGGGTGGTGCGGAAGTTGCTGTTGTAGGGGCTGCCGCTGTTGAAGTGCGACTGGAAGCCGACGCAGTCGATCGGCACGCCGCGCTGCTTGAAGTCTCGGACCATGCGGTACATGGCCTGGGTTTTGGCCCAGGTCCAGTTCTCGACGTTGTAGTCGTTGTAGCAGAGCTTGGCTGCCGGGTCGGCGGCCCGCGCGGTGCGGAAGGCGACCTCGATCCAGTCGTTGCCGGTGCGTTGCAGGTTGGAGTCGCGCCGCGCTCCCGAATTGCCGTCTTCGAAGGCCTCGTTCACGACGTCCCACTGGGCGATCTTGCCCTTGTAGTGGGCCATCACACCGTTGATGTGGTTGATCATCGCCTGGCGCAGCGCGCTGCCGCTGAGGCTCTGCATCCAGCCGGGCTGCTGCGAGTGCCAGGCCAGGGTGTGGCCGCGCACCTGCTTTCCGTTCTGCACCGCCCAGTTGTAGACGCGGTCAGCCGCGGTGAAGTTGAACTGGCCCCGCTGGGGTTCGGTGGCGTCGATCTTCATCTCGTTCTCGGCCGTCACCGAGTTGAACTCACGGTTCGCGATCGTCGTGTACGCCGAATCGCCCAGCCTGCCCGAGGCGATGGCGGTGCCGAAGTAGCGGCCGCTCTGCGCCGCCGCGGCGCCGAGCGTGTTCTCGGCGGCGTGGGCGGTCGGCGGCACGACCAGTGCGGCGACCGTACCGAGGACGCCGAGGACCAGCGCCGGCAGCAGGCCGCGGAGCTTCCGGCGGATAACGGGTCGGGGAACGGCATACGAGCCCATGACTGTGCCTCCAAGGTAGAGATCACGGAAGGACTGAAGCGCAGGGGAATGCGTCGTCCGCACCCGGTCGGCCGCCCTGTGACATATGGCGGGCTGCGGGGCGGCGGAACTGTCGTGCGGCTGTGCGTGGATCTGCCGTGCGGCACGATGACCAGAGCCGCAGCGGGTCGACATATCGAACCATCGCCGGGTTCTCAGACAGGGATGATTGAGGTGTTGACGATGGATCGTCAATACTCCCCGCGGCAAAAGTTTCCGCTCCTCGCCCGAAACTTTCAGGAACCACGGCGGGCCGAACGGCGAACCCCGGCGTGATTCCAGTCGGCGTGACAGCTTGTCAAGCCCCAAGCGGAGGCGCTGTTTGTGGACAGATCGGCGAGAGGCCTTGACCGGAGGACCCCACATTCCTAGCTTGTGGCGTCGAAGCATCCAGGAATTCTTCGAAACATTCGAGATTGTCCCCTGTCCCCCGGCACGTCCACTCCGCGGTTCATCGGGGTCACCTCACCCCCGCCCCCAAAAAAGGAGGCCCTCTGATGTGGTTACGCCACCCGTCCCCGGTCCGCCTGAGACGACTACTCGCCGTCCTTGCGCCCTTGCTGCTCGTGGCTACCTTCCTCGGCGCCCAGCCCGCCGGCGCGGCGACCGTAGACCCCAACGCCTCGTATGTGCTGGTCAACCGCAACAGCGGCAAGGCCCTCGACGTCTACAACATGGCGACCGACGACGGCGCCCGAATCACCCAGTGGACCAGGAACGATCAGAACCAGCAGCGGTGGCAGTTCGTCGATTCCGGGGGCGGCTACTACCGCATCAAGTCCCGCCACTCGGGCAAGGTGCTGGACGTCCACAACTGGTCCACCGCGAACGGCGGCTCGATCGTCCAGTGGGCCGATCTGAACGGCACCAACCAGCAGTGGCGGCTGGCCGACAGCTCGGATGGCCACGTGAGGCTCATCTCGCGCCACAGCAACAAGGCCCTCGAAGTACAAGGCGCCTCCACCGCCGACAACGCGAACATCGTCCAGTACGACGACTGGGGCGGCACCAACCAGCAGTGGCAGCTCGTCAAGACCGGCGGCGACAACCCCGGCCCGTGCGATCTTCCGTCGACATACCGCTGGACATCAACGGGCGTGCTGGCGCAGCCCAAGCCGGGGTGGGTCTCGCTCAAGGACTTCACCGTCGTCCCGTACAACGGCAGGCAACTCGTCTATGCGACGACGCACGACACGGGGACGAGTTGGGGTTCGATGAACTTCGGCCTGTTCACCAATTGGTCGGAGATGGCGTCGGCCAGCCAGAACACGATGTCGGCTTCCACCGTCGCGCCCACGCTCTTCTACTTCGCACCGAAGAACATCTGGGTGCTCGCCTACCAGTGGGGCGGGACCGCCTTCTCCTACCGGACGTCGAGCGACCCCACCAACCCGAATGGCTGGTCATCCCCGCAGGTGCTCTTCTCCGGAAGCATCTCCGGCTCCGGAACCGGACCCATCGACCAGACGCTCATCGCGGACGGGACGAACATGTACCTGTTCTTCGCCGGTGACAACGGCAAGATCTACCGGGCCAGCATGCCGATCGGGAACTTCCCGGGCAGCTTCGGCTCGTCGTACACGACGATCATGAGCGATACGACGAACAACCTGTTCGAAGCCCCGCAGGTCTACAAACTGCAGGGCCAGAACCGCTACCTCATGATCGTCGAGGCGATCGGCTCGCAGGGCCGCTACTTCCGCTCGTTCACGGCCACCAGTCTGAACGGCTCGTGGACACCCCAGGCCGCGACCGAGAGCAATCCCTTCGCCGGCAAGGCCAACAGTGGCGCCACGTGGACCAACGACATCAGCCATGGCGAACTGATCCGCACCAGCGCCGATCAGACCATGACCGTCGATCCCTGCAATCTGCAGTTGCTCTACCAGGGGCGCAGCCCCAACTCCGGCGGCGACTACGGCCTCCTGCCCTACCGCCCGGGGCTGCTGACACTGCAGCGCTGACGGCGTGACACGAGTCCGGCTCCGGTGGGGAGCCGACGTGGCGGGCTCGGCGGAAGGCCGGGCCCGCCCGGGTCACGCGACCACGGCGATCACCGTCGGCGGTGCCCCGGGCCATGCAAACACCGCGACGTCGACGGTCGACGCCGGCCCGGTCCGTCCAGCAGCGCAGACGAAGACACCGCACGGCAGTCCGGGAAGCCGGCTCAGCCGCCGCGCCGCACCCGGGCTGCCTTGCGGGCCTCCGCGAGCTTGCGGGCCTCGCTGCTCTTGCGTGAGGACCGGCCACCGGAGCCGCTCTTCACGTCCTTGGAGCTGCCCAGGCCGCGGAAGGGCGCGTTGTGGTTCTTGGGGCGTGACACGGCCGGCCCGCCGTCGAGAGGCTCTCCGGAGGGGGCCTTGGCGCCGGTGATCCGGCTGAGCTCCGCTTCGCCGGACCGCACTGTGGTGACCTTGGGAGTGACGTCGGCGTCCGCCATGACCTGGCTCGTCTCGCGACGTTGTCCCGACAGGACGAGTGTGACGACGGTGCCGGAGCGGCCGGCCCGGGCCGTGCGGCCCGCGCGGTGCAGATAGTCCTTCGGGTCAGTGGCCGGGTCGACGTTGACCACGAGATCGAGGTCGTCGACGTGCAGGCCGCGTGCGGCGACGTTCGTCGCCACCAGCGAGGTGACCTGACCGTTTCTGAACTGGGCCAGGGTCCGGGTGCGCTGTGGCTGGGACTTCCCGCTGTGCAGGGCGGCGGCGGCCACGCCGCTGGCCCGCAGATGCCGCGTGAGCTGGTCGACGCCGTGCTTGGTGTCCAGGAACAACAGGACACGGCCGTCCCGGGCGGCGATCTCCGTGGTGACGGCGTACCGGTCCGGGCCGCGCACGACGAAGACGTGGTGCTCGATCGCGGAAACCGCGCTGGACGAGGGGTCCACGGAGTGGACGGCGGGGTCGCGCAGGTAGCTCTGCACCAACTGGTCGACGTCGCGGTCGAGGGTGGCGGAGAACAGCATCCGCTGCCCGTCGGGACGCACCTGGTCCAGGATCTCGGTGACCTGCGGCAGGAAGCCCATGTCACACATCCGGTCGGCCTCGTCCAGGACCGTGATGCGCACCCGTCCCAGTCGGCAGCCCTTGCGCTCGGTGAGGTCGCGCAGCCGACCGGGCGTGGCGACGACGATCTCGGCGCCGTCCCGCAGCACGGCCGTCTGCCGTCCGATGGACACTCCACCCACCACGGTCGCGAGCCGCAGCTTCAGCGCCTCGGCGTACGGGGTGAGCGCCTCACCGACCTGCTGCGCCAGCTCCCTGGTGGGCACCAGGACGAGCGCGAGCGGCTCCTTGGGCTGTGCGCGCTGCCCGGCCGTCCGGGCGAGCATCCCCAGGCCGAAGGCGAGCGTCTTGCCGGATCCCGTGCGACCCCGGCCCAGGACGTCCCGTCCCGCGAGTGCGTTCGGCAGCGCGGCCGCCTGGATGGGAAAGGGCACGGTCACACCGCGCTCGTCCAGCGCCCGCAGAACCTCGGCCGGCAGCCCCAGCCGGGCGAAGGACGCCACCGCGTTCGGCGCCGAAGTGGTGCCCGGCGCCTCGGACACATCGTCCTGCCGCCGGGCGTCGTCACGTGCTGATTCGCTCACAGAGAGCCTTCCTCCGAAGGGACCGTACCGAGGAAGGCGCGGCGGGGACGGTGTCACCGGCCAGGGACACCGAACGGAGCACCTACACAGCGACGCTGCAAACAGCCAACGTTAGCACGGAGGGCTCCCAGCGGACCTGGCTCTTCCAGGCACAGAGAGGGGCGTCTGCCCCTCGCCGTCGCTCGTGAGAACTGGGCCCTGACCACGGCCGGGCCGCCCCGTACCGCGGCTCGGGCGGCGGCCCCTGCCCGCGGGCGGCGGCCTGGCGGCCGGGGCTGCAGTCCTGGGTGACGCACGTGGTGGCCGTCATGCGGCCCAGGTCCCGGCGTGGCCGAGATGCGGAACCCGGCACTGATCCACCGTCAGGACCACCTGGAGAGGTCGGGCTCGCCCGAGGCGCCCCCTCGGGCAGCAGCCCACCCCCGCCCGCCTGGAGGCGGCCCGGCCGAGCCCGCGCTCAGCGCACTACTCCCGGTGTCCGATGGTGACGACGCCCTTCGTCCTGGCTCCGGTGCCGTTGTCGTAGACGACGTCACCGGTGGACTTCTTCCAGATCTTGATGCGGAAGGTGTCCGGGCCGTCGGTGGCGGTGACTCTGAAGGCGTAGCCGCCCTTGCCGCCCACCGTGCCGGTGCCCTGGTAGACGGCCAGGGAGCCGTTCACCACGAGCCAGTCGGAGCCGGTCGAGCGGAAGGCGAGCCGGGCTGAGCCGAAGACGAACGTGGCCTTGCCGGTGGGGACGCCTGCGTCCTTGCGGTACCGGACGCCCAGGATGAACGCCGCCTTTCCGGTCAGCCCCGGCCTGAGCGGGTAGGCACCGGCCGGCGAGGTGATGGTGCCGACGCCGGCCGCGGGCCCGGCGGCGCGGTCGTAGACGATCAGCTCGGCGAGCGTGGTGCTGTCCGTGCCTTCGTCGTCGTCGGTGACCGTGACGACCGGGCGGTGGATTCCCGCGTCGTCGTAGACGTGTGCGGCGCGGCAGCCGGAGTCGGTGACCGTGCCGGTCGTCGGCCGGCTGCCGTCCTTCCAGTCGACCGTGCAGGCGTGGCGGTCGGCCGAGCCCGGATCGTCGAAGGTCGCCGTGACGACGGCCGCCTTGCCCGCCGGGACGGGCGAGCCCGGGCCCTTGGCCGACGTGATCGACGGGGCGGCGTTGGAGACCTTGACGGTCGCGGTGTCGGAGCCGCGCCCGCCGGTCAGGGTGACCTGGAAGGTGCCGTCGTCGGTGCAGGTGAGGGCCGTCCGGGCCGCCGCGGGGTCCTTGACGGTGCACGGGGCTCCGTCCTGCACGGTCCACCTGGGGCTCCCGGCGCCGGAGACGGTACCGGCGAGCGTGATCGCCTCACCCTCGGCGCCGGTGGGGTCCGGCCCGGCGTGGACGACGGTGACCGGGTCGACGCCGCCGAGGGTCGGGGCGACCTTCTCGATCAGGCCGCCCGAGTCGAACTCCAGCTTGTCGATGGTGGTTTCGCGGTGGGTGCCGTCTCCTCCCGGGATGGCGAAGCGGTGGTAGGCGATGTACCAGTCGTCGGTGTTCGGAACGTGGACCACGGAGTGGTGGCCGGGCCCCTTGACGCCCAGGGACAGGTCCTTCTCCAGGATCACGCCCTGCTTGGTCCACGGGCCGGTGGGCGAGGGGCCGGTCGCGTAGGCGACGCGGTAGTTCTCGTCCCGGGTGTCGTTCTCCGACCACATGAAGTAGTAGGTGCCCTTGCGCTTCATGACGAAGGTGCCCTCGTTGTAGCCGCTCGGGGTGATGTCCTGGACCTTCGAGGTGTCGAGGGAGGTCATGTCGTCGCCCAGCGGGACGACGTAGGCGCGGCCGTTGCCCCAGTAGAGGTACTTCTTGCCGTCGTCGTCGGTGAAGACGGCCGGGTCGATCATCTGGCCGCGGAAGTCGCCGGCTTTCAGCAGCGGCTTGCCCAGGGCGTCCTTGAACGGTCCCGTGGGCGAGTCGGACACCGCGACGCCGATGTTCGCGTCGGCGCAGAAGTAGAACCAGTACTTCCCGTCCTTCTCCGTCATCGCCGGTGCCCAGGCCCGGCTGTCCGCCCAGCTGACGTCCGGCCCCAGGTCGAGGATCACGCCGTGGTCCTTCCAGTGGACCAGGTCGGTCGAGGAGTAGGCCTTGAACTGCGTGCCGCTCCAGCCTTCGAAGCCGTCGGTCGTCGGGTAGAGGTAGAAGGTGTCGCCGAAGCGCTCGATGTGCGGGTCGGCGTTCAGGCCCGGCAGGACCGGTGTCCTCATGATCAGTGCCGACACGGTCCAGGTGCGCTTCGCGCCGTCGGATCCGGTCACCTCGTACGTCACGGGCTTGGTGAAGTCCTGCACGCTGCCGGAGGCGGGGCTGATCGACGCCCCGTGGGCGAGGGTGAACTCCGGTGCCAGCGCGGTGAGATCGGTGCCTTCCTTCATCGGCAGAGTGACCGTGCCGCCCGTGTTGTCGAGGAGCGCGTCGACCTTGAGCTCCGGGTGCGTCGCCTTGGCGATGCCCGCCGTGTTGCCGCTGAGTTCCATGACCTCGGTGCCGGTGAGGGCACGGTCGTAGATGCGGAAGTCGTCGGTCTCGCCGCCGAAGTACGGGTCGGACGCGTACAGGGACCGGCCGATGTAGCCGCTGTAGTCCTTGGCAGCGTCGTACAGTTCGGACGGCTTGACGGTGGTCGTCGTGCGGGCCGCCTCGACGCCATCTGCGTAGAGGACCATCCTGCCGGTGGCTCCGTCCAGTGTCACCGTGACGTGCCGCCACCTGCCGGGCGTGAGCTGCGAGCCGGCAGTCAGCTTGGACTCCGCCGACCAACTCGCTTTGGTGATGGCCGAGTAGAGGCTGGAGCCGCCGTTGGACGGAGTGGCGAACAGATACGTGTCGCTGTCGGGCCCGAGCCCGAACAGCCATTGGAAGCTGCTGCCGCCCTTCCACTTGGCGTACGTCGACACCGTCACGCTGCCGGCGTTCTTCAGCACACCGTTCGGAATCTTCACGTACGGCGAGCCGGAGTCGCCGGACATCTTGAACGAACCGCCCTCGACACCGGTGCCGAACTCGGGCGTCCGCACATAGGTGCCGTGGTGGCCGTGCCCGCTGGAGTCACGGGCGATGCTGCCGCCGGTCTCGTCGAAGTCGTAGTGCAGCACCAGGCCGGCCGGGGCGTCGGGCCCCTCGCCGGACACGGTGACCTCGGCCCGGACCGGGATCGCGGCACCGTCCGGCAGGCTGCCGGCCACGGTGAAGGTGCCGGCCTGCGCGTACTTCGACGCCGGTACGTCCTCCCAGGTGACCGCGACGGGACGCTTGACGCCGTCGGCGTACTCGGCGATCACCGTGGCCGGCAGGACCGGGGCTTCGCCGGCCCGGGTCTTCACCGCCACGTCCTCGACGCCCTTCACGACCTGGTCCGGCTGGTAGGCGCGCAGCAACCGGTCGTACTCGGCCTGGGTGACCGGCAGCACGGTGCCATGGCGGGGCTTGGCCGGCAGGTCGTAGCCGGTGGAGGGGGTCCAGGCGCCGGAGTCGAGGTCGGTCGTCTCGAACGGGATGTAGCCGCGGCCGCCGAACTCGTCGAGGAACGCGTACCACTTCTCCTCGGTGTTGGACTTGAACACCAGCGGCCCCTCGGCGGCGTTCATCGCGCCCTTGCCGATGCCCTCGGCGACCGCGGTCCAGGACGGGCTGAGGATCGAGTCGCTCTTCTCCTGGAAGATGAACTTGCTGTTGGGGGTGGAGGACGAGTTGTTCCGCTCGTCCTTGGACAGGCGGTAGTACGTGCCGTCGTGCCGGATCATCGTGGAGTCGATGACCGAGTAGCCGCGGTCGATCCAGACCTTGGGCTCGCTGAAGGTGTGGAAGTCGCGGGTGGTGGCGTACATCATGCGGTTGTACGTGTCGCCGGTGTGGCCGGCGTTGTCGTACAGCTTCGACGCCCAGAAGACGACGTACTCGCCGCGCTCGGCGTCGTAGAAGGCTTCCGGAGCCCAGGTGTTGCCCGCACTGTCGGGTGAGACCTTGACCAGGCGCTGGTTCGTCCAGTGGACCAGGTCGGTGGACTCCCAGACCATGATGGACTTGCTGCCGGTGCGCTGGGAGGCGTCCCAGTCGCCGTTGCCGTAGATCCTGAGGTCGGTGGCGATCTGGTAGAACTTGTCGCCCTCCGGGGAGCGGATGATGAACGGGTCGCGCAGGCCCTTCTCGCCGAGGGTGGAGGTGAGGACCGGCTTGCCGTCGTTCAGTTCACGCCAGTGCAGCGGGTCGTTGCCCTTGCTGAGGGCTGCGTGGAGTTGCTCGCCGTCCGAGGTGCCCTCGCCGGTGAAGTAGCTGAACATGTAGCCCTTGAGGGCGGCCTCGGCGGGCAGTTCGGGAACCCTGGCCGTCATGACGCGCGTGGCCTCGGCCTCGCCCTTGGTGACGGTGGCGGTCAGCTCGACGGTGGTGGCGCCGTCGCCGTGCGCCGGACGGTGCACCTCGCCGCCGGCGGAGACGACGTCCGGCTTCGCGGAGGACCAGGTGACGGCCGTGCCGTACGTGCCGCTCTTGGGCAGGGTGAGGTTGCCGCGTGCGTCGTCGAGGTTGTGGACCGTGAGCGCCTCGGCGGCCTGCCGGGTGGCGGCGTCGTCGTCGAGAGCGGGCCGGACCGTGACGTCGAAGGTCTTGGTGCCGGTCACGGTGCCCTTCTTCAGGGTCGCCGTGAGCGTGGCGCGGCCGTCCGGTGAACCGGCCTCGGGGCGGGTCACCTTGCCGGTGCCGGACACCACGGACGGGTTGTCGCTGTCCCAGCTGATGGAGGAGCCGCCGGCCGGGCCGGTCCCGGGCAGGTCCAGGTCGGTGGTGACGCCGCTGATGTCACCGAGGCTGAGGGCCTTCTTGTCGTCGGCGACGCCCTGCGTGGCAACGGGGAGGGAGAGCTGCTCGGCCTCCGAGCCGTCCAGGGCCCGGTCGTACACCCGGAAGTCACGTATCCGGCCCTTGAAGAGCTTGTCGCCGTCGTAGACGGACTTGCCGATGTAGTTGGCCTTGGTGGTGCCGGAGCCGATGGCGCCGGGTGTGGTGGTGACCGAGGTGTTGCGGCCGACCTCGACGCCGTCCTCGTAAAGCACACCGGTGGAGCCGGTCTGGGCGTAGGTGATGTGCTTCCAGACCCCGCGGGTCAGGTTGTGGGAGTCGGACGGCTTGGTGGTCTGCTCGGTCGACCAGTTCCCGGTCGCGACGGAGGTGCGGAAGGAGTTGCCGGTGGTGAACAGGTAGCCGTTGCCGCTGCCCGCGCTGGTGTTGCCGAAGCCGTAGAGGAAGTAGGGCGTGCTCTGGGCGGAGTCGATCAGTACGTCCATGGAGACGGTGATCGAGTCCATGCCCTTCATGATGTCGTCCGGCACCTTGACGTAGGTGTCCGACCCGTTGAAGGCGAGCCCCTGACCGGATGCCGACCAGTCGGCGGTGCCACTGACCGTGCCGTTCCGGCCGTTGCCGGAGGCGTCGGTCACGGTGCCGCCGGAGCCGGCGTCGAGCTTGTACCACAGCGCCAGGCCGTCGGTGATGTCAGCGGCTGCGGCCGCCGGTGCCGCCTCCGCCGCCTGTGCGGAAGCGGTGGGTCCGGCGAGGGTGAGCAGCATCGACGCGGCGGTCAGTCCGGCGAGATGGCCCGCCCGACGTCTCGCGCGGCTGCGAAGTCGTGCGACGTGCGTCATGTCGAGGTTCCCTGCTGAGGCATGGCTGATGACGGACAAGGCGGCGGTACGGAAATGACGAGGAGCCGACGAGGCGACGGCAAGTCCTTGCCGTGGGCCTGCCGTTACACGCAGGTGAAGTGTGTTGCGAGAGTTTCAGTCGGCGCGCGGGGCAGCGTCAAGAGGTTCCGAACAATGTCCGATGGGCCGAACAGAACCGTCCGACTCGCGGTGGTTTACAGGGTCGGCCGGGCGGTCTGTGACCTCAGCTCTCGCTCCTCGTGGCCACCACGGCCCAGGTGCGGTGCGGGACGTGGACCACCTCGCCGGGGAAGCGGTCGCGCAGCACGCGGCCGAGGGCGCCGTCGAAGCGTTCCACCTCGTCCGGCGGCAGGCCGGCGCCGACCCCGGCACTGGCCCGGATCCGGCCCCGCCACGCCTCGGGCGCGTACGGCACGGCCAGGTCGAAGGAGAAGGTCTCGATGCCGGTGAAGCCGGCGGTGGCCAGGTCGGTCAGCCAGCGCGGGTACAACCCGGTGCCGCCGCCCATCGTCCACGCCGGGTTGAAGGAGAGGATCAGCTCCTCGGTCGCCTCGACCACGTTGCCCGGCAGGGGCAGCCAGTCGAAGTGGGCGATGACCGCCCGGCCGCCGGGACGCAGCAGCCGCCGCATCTCGGCCGCGGCCTTCGGCGCGTCGAACCAGTGCCAGCACTGACCGGCCGCCACCACGTCGTACGACGCGTCCGGCAACCCCGTCGACTCCGCGGTGCCCACCCGGTAGTCGGTCTCCACCCCGGCTTCCCTGTCGAGCCCTCTGGCCTGCTCGAGCAGTGGCGCAGCCGGGTCCACGCCGGTCACCCTCGCCCCTGCCTGCGCCAACAGCCGGGCCAGGGTGCCGGTGCCGGTCCCGAGATCGAGTACGTCCTTGCCGGGGAAGGCGATGCCGTGCCGGTACAGGTGGGTGACGATCTGCGGCGGGAATCCTGCGCGGTGGCGGCCGTAGTCCTGCGCGGTGAGCCCGAAGTCGGGACGGATCGTACTGGTCACGGTGGGTCTCCCGCCGACTTCGACTTCGACTTCGACTTCGACTTCGACTTCGACTTCGACTTCGACTTCGACTTCGA
>NZ_JBHVCP010000010.1:23746-79599 GCF_042803315.1 Streptomyces sp. NPDC057424 | reverse complement strand
CGACAAGGTGAGCGTAGTGCAGGTGATCGCCGAGGCGAAGAAGACGCCGGCCGCAGCGCGGGACGTCATCCGGACCGGCACCGTCATCGGCGGCGCCGACGGCGACTTCGGCGAGGACGGGCATGCGGTGGCCCGCGAGACGTGCTGCGCCCGCGACCTGCCGGCGAAGGGGCCAACGCGGTGTTCCCCGGCTGTGTCGGGCGGCCGGCGCGCAGGGCTTCGGCCATGCTGGGGCAGGTGGCACCCCCTCCATACGACAAGGAGCCCCGTATGCCCACGGATCCGCTCGGACGATTCCTGGCAGCGCTGGACCCGGAGCACCGCGAAGCGGTCGGCGCCAGGCCGCGCCAGGAGCAGGAAGGCCTCGCGGCGGCCTGGGAACGGGAGCTGGAAGCGGACGACGAGCTCGACACCCTCGACGAACTGTCACCCCCGGCGGCAGAGGCCGAGGCGGCCCGCCGCGTCCTGGAGCGTGAGACCGACTAGAGCGGCTCAGCGGCCCCACCACCGCCCCTTCGACGGCGCCGGAGCGACGCCGCTTCTCCGCGCAGGCCCAACGTCGTTGTCGGGTAGCCGACTTGGCACACGGGGGAACCGGTCCGGCCGGTGCCCACGCTGTTGCGGGGAGCACACCGAGACGGCACCAGAGCCAGTCGCCCGCGCCGACTCCGCGGAGCTCGCGGGCCTGACGGCCGCCGGTCAGGACGGGGCCCGCGAGCTCACGGCTGGAGACCGCCGGGCGGCAGGATTGTCCGTGGTCGGTGACAGACGGATCCCCCAACCCCCTTCCGCCCTCTTGCCCTGCGCACGGGCTCCACGGCGACTGCGAGGCATGGACCACAAGTCCAAGGCCTACCAGTCGCAGCAGATCCTGGACGCCGAGCGCGTGATCACCAAGGCGTCGCGGGGCGTCCACCCGCTGTACTACCGGACGCCCGGAGGGGCCTTCACTCCCTACAGCCGCCATCTCGCCGCGTCCCGCGGTTTGCGCCCGCTCGGATGGAACATCGACTCCACGCACTTCGAGCGCCGCGGAACGAACGCCATGGTCGCCACCGTCAAGAACGAGATCTCCGGTATTCCTTCGGCTTCCCGGTGCGCTAGGTGTATGGATCACGAGCGTTGTTGAAACACCCGGTCCGAGGGCTCCACCGACCGGCCGGTACCGGCCTTCGGGGGAATTCGGGGCTCGCCCCGCGGTTGGGCGGCCTGCGGGTGGTACGGGCATGAGATGTCGACGCCCCCTGATCCACCCGCCTCGGCGCTGCCGCGTCTGAACGACGCCGAGTCGCGCGTACCGGGCGTGCTGCGGACCGCGGCCGCGTACGCGTGGCGGCTCATCGCGGTCGGCATCGTCGTCCGATTCACCTTCTCCGTGCTCGGGCAGTTCCACCGGATCGCCGTCGCCGTCTTCCTCGGTCTCGTCATCACCGCGGTGCTCCGGCCCGTGGCCGGTCTGCTGGCCCGGTTCATGCCCCGGCCGCTCGCGGTCGCCGCCGCGCTCATCGGCGGCATCGTCCTCGTCCTCGGGGCGCTGGCCCTGGTGGGTGAGTCCGTGGCGGACCAGCGAACCGGGCTGGAGAAGGAGTTCGTGACGGGTATCGACCGGATCGAGCGGCGGCTGGAGGACCCGCCCTTCCGGCTGCCGGCGGACGCGTTCGATGATCTCCAGTCACGGATCGGCAAGCTCCTGTCGGACCACCGCTCGACCCTTATCAGTACGGCTCTCAGCGGTGCGAGCCGACTGGTCGAGGTGCTGACCGTGCTCGCGCTGGCCCTGTTCTGCTCGGTCTTCTTCACGCACTCCGGCGAGAAGCAGTGGCAGTGGTTGTGCGGCCAGCTCCCCGACCGGGCCCGGCAGCGGTTCGCGGTCGGGGCCGGGGCCGCCTGGCGGACCTTCACCGGTTACACGCACGGCATCCTGCTGGTGGCGGGGACCAACGCGGTCCTCGTGGGCGTCGCGCTGTTCGCTCTCGGGGTGCCGCTCGCCGTGCCGTTGGCTCTGCTGGAGTTCCTGGCCGCGTTCATCCCCCTGATCGGCTCGCCCATCGCCCTGGCGGTCGCTGCGGTCGTCGCCCTGGCGTCGAAGGGGCCGCTCATCGCCCTCGTGGTCGTGGCCCTGATCGTGGTCATCGGCCAGATCGAGGGCCACCTCCTGCACCCCATCGTGATGAGCTGGGCCGTTCGGCTGCACCCGGTGGTGGTCGCCCTGGCGGTGGTCGGTGGCGCGGTCGCGGCGGGGGTGATCGGTGCGGTGGTGGCCGTACCGCTGGTGGCCGTGGTGTGGTCCGTGTACCAGGCGCTGCGGGACCTCAGGGGCGAGCCGGCCTGAATGCCCCGCCGGACGTCATCGAGCGGCACCGAACCCCGGTGTGTGGGGCGGCTTCGGCGCCCATCAGCCGAACGGCACGCAGCGCCATGACTGCCCGCCGGCCCGACCCGACGTCCCGGTGGGTTCCCGCTCGCGGGCAGCGAAAAGCGCGGCACCGGCCTCAGGGGGCCTTACAAGGACCCCGTTCAGGCCCTGCGGCCCGTCGCGGAGGCGAAGCCCAGCCAGGTGTGCCGGTTGTTCCACCAGCACCAGCCGACCTTGGGGGCGTTGCGGCGCTCGCGGCCGTCCCGGCCGGTGCCGTTGCTGATCCAGATGGCCGGGGTGCGGGCGTCCAGGGTTCCGTTGGGCTTGCGCAGCCGGGAGCCGATGGTCATGAAGCAGAGGTTGCGCTCCAGGGCCTCGGGCTGCTGGAGCACCCAGTGGACGCCCTCGGTGAGCACCAGCGGGGTGCGGTCCTCCTTGGTGAGGGCGGGCAGTGCCTCGTCAGGGGACCAGTTGGCCATGTGGTCGCCCCTGTCGATGCCGGTGACGACGTAGAGCGGGGCGTCGGGCAGTTCGACGGCGTAGGGGGCGAACTCGTCGACGTCGGACATGTCGACGACGACGAAGCCCGGCTTGCCGTCGCGGCGGAGCGACGGAGCGAGGGCGGAGGCGGGGGCTCGGTCCTGGTGCACGGCCAGCAGGGCACCGCCGCCCTCGGCACCGGCCCTCGCGGCGAACGTGCGGATCTCGTCGGCGGACAGCCCGGCGATCTCGTGCACCCCCAGGTCGATCAGCCGCTCGGCCTGCGCGCTCAGGGCCGGGAGTGCGGGGAGGACGGTGGACGGGTCGGGCGTGGTGTCGGGCACGGTGCTCCCTGGGCCGGCGATCGGGCGGGGGTGAACTCATGGGCAACGAGCCGCTCCGCCGGGACGTTCCCGCTCTGCCGCATCCGTCGTCCCAGCCGTGGATGAGGTCGACCGGCTGCCGGGAGACGTGGTCCTCGTGGTACAGGTCGATGGCGGTGGAGTATTCCTGGCCCACGGTGATGTACGGCATGTGCCGCTTCCTCGCTTCCGAGCGACTGGTGCAAGGGGCCCGGCCACGCCAGGACGGGCGCGGACCGGCCGGTTGCCCTGCGGTGCACCGGTTGTCGACCCGGGCGCCCAAAGCGGATGGCGGTCCTTGACCCGGTGCGGCTCCACGCCCGGCGTGTCACCATCGCAGCATGGAAGGGTTCATGACACCCGAGCAGATGTCTGCCCGCACCTCCCGCGCCCTCGCCGCAGCCGTCGTCGCGGGGCGTGATCTCGGCCTCGACGTGACCGACGCGAGGGTCATGTACGACGTGTTCTCCGTCGTGGTGCACCTGGCCCCGTCACCCGTGGTGGTCAGGGTGCCGGCCGTCCTGCCGCCGTACGCCGACGCCGACTCCCAAGCCGCCCGGCAGCGGCAGGAGTTGGACGTGGTGGGGTGGCTCGCGGATCAGGGGCACCCGGTGATCCCGCCGAGTCCGCTCGTGCCGCGGGAGCCCGTGCGGCGGGACGGGTTCTCGATGACGTTCTGGCAGTTCGTCGAGCTGGACCAGAGCACCGAGCCCGACTTCGTGCAGCACGCCGGTCTGGTCGCCGACCTGCACGCCGCGCTGCGCTCCTACCCGGGTGAGCTGCCGTTCCTCTCGGCGGCCGAACCGCGGTTCGTCACCGAGGGGCTCGCCGCGCTCGAAGCGCGCCCCGATCTCCTGGAGCCGGCCGATCTCGACCGGGCGCGGCGCGAGTGGGAGGTGCTGGAGCCGGTCGTCGGCTCACGCGCGGGATTCGAGGCGGTGTTCCCCGGCATCGAGTTCCAGCCGGTCCACGGGGATGCCCCGGCGGCCAACATCGTCTCCGGGCCGGACGGCGCGCTGTACTCCGACTTCGAACTGACCACGCTCGGGCCAGTCGAGTGGGATCTGGCGACCCTCGGCCCCGAGTGCGAGGCCGCGTACGACGCGGCAGCCGACCGTCTGGGGCTGCGACAGCTGGACAAGGACGTGCTGCGGGTCGTCGACGCGGTGGGCATGTCCCGCGCGGTGGCCTGCCTCGCGCTCGCGCCGCAGTTGCCCCTGCTGGTGGACGCGCTGAAACCGGCCGTCGAGCAGTGGCGGTCGATGCCGTTCGCCGGAGGGCTGGGCTGCTGAGGCGCGCCGCACGCGTGGGGGCCGCTCACTCGGGCAGGGGGCGGTCGTCCACGACGTGCTTCATCACGAGGGTGGAGTTGAGGCGCTGGACCCCGGGGAGCCGGGCGAGCTGCTGGTCGTAGAGCTGCTGGAAGGCCGCCAGGTCGGTGGTGGCGACCCGCAGGAGGTAGTCGGGGTCGCCGAACAGGCGCTGCGCCTGGAGCACGTGCGGGACGCTGGCCACCGCCTCCTCGAACGCGGAGACCGTGTCGGCGTCCTCCCAGCGCAGGGTGGCGAAGACCAGGGCCTCGAAGTTCAGGCCCACGGCGGCCGGGTCCACCACCGCGCGATACCCGCGGATCGCACCCTCGCGTTCGAGATCGCGCAGCCTGCGGTGGCAGGGCGAGACGCTCAGTTTCACGCGCGCGGCCAGTTCCGTGACCGTGAGGCGGCCGTCCAACTGCAGCTCGGTAAGAATTTTCCGGTCCAGGGCATCCATGGAGAAGATTCTGCCCCAGATTCCGCGATCAAGGAGTAAAGAAGGGAACACCTTCGGCCGGACCCGGCCTAGCCTTCCTCTCGCACCCCAGCATGTGAGAGGGAACGATCGATGGACACGACCACGCTGGCGGCCTTCCTGGCGGTGGACCTGCTGCTGGTATTCACCCCCGGCGCGGACTGGGCCTACGCGATCACTGCGGGTCTGCGGGACCGGTCGGTCGTGCCGGCGGTCGCCGGACTGATCGCCGGATACGCGGGGTACACGCTGCTCGCCGTGGCGGGACTGGTGGTGATCGTGGCGAGCTCGGGGACGCTGCTCACCGCGCTGACCGTGGCCGGGGCCGGATACCTCGTGTGGCTCGGCTGGGGGGTGCTCCGGCAGCCGGCCGCCTTGGCGGTCTCCCAGGAGGAAGCGGGCACCGAGGGCTCCTCCCGCCTGCGGGTCATGCTCAGGGGAATCGGGATCAGCGGGCTGAACCCCAAGGCCCTGCTGCTCTACTTCTCCCTGTTCCCCCAGTTCATCGACCCGGCGGGGGCCTGGCCGGTCGCCGGCCAGACCGGCCTGCTCGGCTCGCTGCACATGACGGCCTGCGCCGTCGTCTACCTCACCGTAGGAGTCCTGGCCCGCACGGTCCTCAGGACCAGGCCCTCCGCGGCCCGGGTGGTGACCCGTGCCTCCGGTGCGATGATGATCGTCATCGGCGGGTTCCTGCTGGTGGAGCGCCTGGCCGGCTGACGGACCCGGGCGGCCCCCTGCCGAATCAACGCACGTGGAAGAGCGGACCCCGCAGGGCCGGGAGAGCCCCGGGCCCCAGGCGCGCGTCCGGGACGGTTCCGCCGTCCAGGGACGGGCCACCTCGGCGCCAGGATCACCCTGCCGCGCCGGGGAGGACACACGGGTGGAGCGGCTCGCCGAGGGGCACGGCGAGGGGTTCGAGCAGGCGATCCGCGCGGCCGTATGAGCGTTCCTGCTGGTCACCGCAGGAGCCCTCGGCAGACGAGCCTCAGCGAGCCGGTAGCGGGACAATCGGGTGCAGGAACTCGTGAACAGGCAGGGGCGGCACATCCGGAGGCACCGTGGAGGGACGCGTACCGGAGGACCTGGCGGTCGTCGTCGACACCGACGGGGCGATCATGGCGTGGAGCGACGGAGCCCGCCGTCTGCTCGGCTACGAACCCGCCGAGCTTCTGGGCATGCCCGTCACCGGCCTGCTCGCGGCCGATCTCCCCGAGTCCACGCGGCGGCACGTGGCCGACGGCCGGCGCTGGGCCGGTGAGGTGGCGCTGCGGCACCGGGAGGGCAACCGCGTCGTGGTCCGGCTGCAGGGGACGCCGCTGGCGGACGCGGCGGGCGGGCGGCGCTGGCTCGTGACCGGCACCGTGCCGGCGTACCCGGCGGCGCGGACCGGCCGGGGGGCCCTGCCGCTGTGGGACCTCACACTCGCCCAGCTGCCCGTGCCGGTGGCGGTCTACGACCGGGACGCCCGGCTGGTGGCGGCCAACGAGATCATGGCCGAGGTCATGGGCAGGCCCGAGGAGGAGATGAAGGGCCTGACCTTGTGGGAGATCGAACCGAACCCGCCCTTCGACACCTACGACCGCCTCCAGCGGGAGGTCCTGCGCACCGGCGAGATGATCTTCCACGAGGAGCACAGCAAGGCCCCGGGCCACACCGGGCCGCACGCCTGGTCCATGTTCCTGTCACCGCTGAAGGACGAGGCCGGCGCGGTCCAGGGCATGTCGGCGACCGTGTTCGACACGACGGAGCAGTACTGGGCCCGCCGCCGGCTGGCGGTGCTCAACGAGGCCAGTCTGCGGATCGGCAGCACCCTGGACGTGACCCGGACGGCCGAGGAGATGGCCGAGGTCGCCGTGACCGGGGGGTTCGCGGACTTCGTCACCGTGGATCTGCTGGAGTCCGTCGCCCTGGGGCACGAGCCGGGTCCGCTGCCGCCGGACACGCCGGTCACCGTGCGGCGCACCGCCCAGCGGTCGGTACTGGAGGGCTGCCCGGAGTCGGTGGTCGCCACGGGCGAGACGACCCGCTACCCGGTGGGGACACTGCCGCTGCGAACCCTGGGCAGCGGCCGGGGCGCCCGGCACCGGCCCGGGGACCCGGAGCTGCGGGAGTGGCTCAACGCCTCCCCCGGCCGTGCCGAGTCCATGTCCACGTACATGATCCACTCGGTGATGATGGTGCCGCTGCGTGCCCGGGGTGTGACGCTGGGTCTGGTGCACTTCCTGCGGCACCGGACGGCGGAGTGGTTCAGCGAGGACGACCTGCTGCTCGCGGAGGAGATCGTCGGCCGGGCGGCGGTGAGCGTGGACAACGCCCGCCGCTTCACCCGTGAACGCCGTACGGCGCTGGCGCTCCAGCGCAGTCTGCTTCCCGAGCGGCCTCCGGAGATGGCGGCGATGGACGTCGCCTACCGCTATCTGCCCACCGGGGCCGGGGCGGACATCGGGGGCGACTGGTTCGACGTGATCCCGCTGTCCGGCGCCCGGGTCGCCCTGGTCGTGGGCGACGTGGTGGGCCACGGCATCCAGGCGTCGGCCACGATGGGCCGGCTGCGGACGGCCGTACGGACGCTCGCGGACGTCGATCTCGCGCCCGACGAGCTGCTCACCCAGCTGGACGACCTCGTCATCCGGCTGGACCGGGAGGAGGGCCCGGAGGTGCGCGGCGCGCAGGAGGCGTCGGGGCAGGTCGGTGCCACCTGCCTGTACGCGGTGTACGACCCGGTGTCCCGGCGCTGCACCATGGCGCGCGCCGGGCATCCGGCGCCCGCGCTGGTCACGCCCGAGGGCGGCGTACGGTTCCTGGATCTGCCGGCCGGGCCGCCGCTGGGTCTGGGCGGCCTGCCGTTCGAGGCCGCCGAGGTGCAACTGGAGGAGAACAGCCTGCTCGCCCTCTACACCGACGGCCTGATCGAGGCGCCCGGCCACGACGTCGAGGCCGGGCTCGGCCTGCTGCACCGAGCGCTGAGCAGCCCCGCGGGGACGCTCGACGAGACCTGCGACCGGGTGCTGCGCACGGTGCTGAGCGGCCGGCCCGAGGACGACATCGTGCTGATGCTGGCGCGGACGGCCGTGCTCGACGCGGGGAAGGTCCGCACCTGGCAGCTGCCGCCGGAAGCCGCGGCCGTGGCCCGGGCCCGCAAGATGGCGGGTGAGCAGCTGGCCGAATGGGGTCTGACGGAGGCGGAGTTCGCCACCGAACTGATCGTCAGCGAGCTGGTCACCAACGCGCTGCGGTACGGCGGCGCCCCCATCGAACTGCGGCTGATCCGCGACTCGACCCTCATCTGCGAGGTGTCCGACGGCAGCAACACCGCGCCGCACCTGCGCCGGGCCCGGGTCTTCGACGAGGGCGGACGAGGCCTGCTGCTCGTCGCCCAGCTCGCCGAGCGGTGGGGCAGCCGCCAGACGGCCACGGGCAAGACCATCTGGGCGGAGCAGCCCCTGCCCGCCGCGCTGTGAGCCGGGGCTACCGCGTGTCGACGATGCCGCCGGTCACCGCGGTGACCTCGCCGACGGTGCAGCCGGAGTCGGCGCCGGAGGCGAGGTGGACGTGCGTCGGCGCCATCTCCTCGGGCCGGGCCGCGCGTTCCAGAGGCTGCCGATGTGGCGAGCCCGTCCGGCGGCAGGTGCGGGACCCGCTTCGCTGAGGGGTGTCCGGGGCGGGCCCGCGCGACCATGCCGGCACGCCCGCCCCGCGCGGTCACCTGCCCGGGTTCCCGTTGTCCGTTGAGACGGGCGGCATTGCTCACCAGGCTGTTCCCGCGCGCCGGGTTCCGCCGACGTCCGTTCGACGGGCTCGCGGCAGCACGCCGGGGGCGGAGAGGTCGCCGGGCGGGAGCAGGCACCGCCTGCCCTGTTCCGCCACCTCGCCGCGCCCGCGCTCGGCATCCACCCGCTCCTCGGGCGGCTGGACGAGGGATACGTCGGCGCCCTCCCGTGTGGACAGCAGCGCCACGGCCCGTGCGATGCCGGAGTCCGCCGCCGGTGATCGGCGCGGTCATGCCGCCGGCTTCCCGGCGGCCCGTCGACGGCTCGTCCGGTGCAGTGCGCAGGCCGGCCTCGAGACCCGGACCGCTGCTGCTGGTCGGAGTCGCTGGACGGGCCCGGCTCGGACACGGCCTGGGGCGCGGACTTCTCCTGCTGGGTCTGAACGACTTCCCGTGGGCCGGTGCCGCACACGGCGCGGCCCGATTCACCGGCCGTGCCGTCCTCGCCCGCCCCCGCGTTCCCATGACGGCGGCAGGCATGTCCCCTCCCGTCCGAATCGGGCACGGTGCCCGGACCGGAATGCCGGCAGGCACGAGGGGTACTCCGACGATCTTGCAAGGCGGCCTTCGGGCCGTACGCCGTCGGAAGGAGAGCCGTGTCTGACGAGACGGTGAAGAACGTCTTCGTGATCGGGCTCGACGAGGCCAATCTGCCCACGCTTCAGCAGGTCCCGGGAGCCGACCAGCTGCGCTTTCACCAGCTGCTGACGATCGAGGAGCTTCAGGTCGGCGAAGCACACCTGCCCACGCTGCTCGACAAGGCCCAGGGTGTGCTCGACGCGTTCGACGGCAGCGTCGACGCGATCGTCGGCTACTGGGACTTCCCGGTCAGCACCCTCGTCCCGATGCTGAGCGAACGTTACGGCACCCGCAGCACCAGCCTTGAGTCGGTGGTCAAGTGCGAGCACAAGTACTGGAGCCGGCTGGAGCAGCAGAAGGTCACCGACCGGCACCCGCGCTTCGGCCAGGTCGACCTGTCGGCCGAGCCGCCACGCCCGCCGGACGACGTGGCCTTCCCGATGTGGCTCAAACCCGCGCTCTCGTACTCGTCCGAACTCGCCTTCGGAGTCGGTGACGAAGAGGAGTTCCGCAAGGCCGTCGCCGAGATCCGGGACGGCATATCCCGTATCGGCCGGCCCTTCGAGCACATCCTCGAACGCATCGACCTGCCACCGGAGATGAACGGCGTGGGCGGCCGGGTCTGTCTCGCGGAGGAGGCGATGTCCGGCGTCCAGGTGGCCGTGGAGGGCTATGTCCACCAGGGCGAGGTGACCGTCTACGGAGTCCTGGACTCCATCCAGTACCCGGATTCCGCCTGCTTCCTGCGCCACCAGTACCCCTCGATGCTGCCGCCGCCGGTCATCGCCCGGCTCCACGACGTCAGCGAGCGCGTGATGCGGCAGATCGGGATGGACTCGGCCACCTTCAGCATCGAGTACTTCTACGATCCGCGGACCCAGGAGATCGATCTGCTGGAGATCAACCCCCGGCACTCCCAGTCGCACGCGGAGCTGTTCCAGTACGTCGACGGCGTGCCCAACCACCACTGCATGATCAGCCTCGCCCTCGGCGAGGACCCGCACATGCCGCACCGCGAGGGCTCCTACGCGATGGCCGCGAAGTGGTACCACCGCTGGTTCACCGACGGAGTGGTCCGCCGGGTGCCGAGCCCCGAGGAGATCGCCCGCATCGAACGGGAGACCCCGGGCGTCCGCATCGAGGTGATCCCCGGGCAGGGCGACCGGCTCTCGGACCTCCCCGGGCAGGACAGCTACAGCTACGAGCTCGCGCACATCTACACCGGCGGTGCGGACGAGGCGGAGCTGCGGGAGAAGTTCGACCACTGCGTGGCCGCCCTGGGCCTGGCCTTCGAGGACGCCCCGGCCGAGGACGACGCCGCGCGAGAGTGAGGAGCACGTGGGTTCCATGCGTTACGTGACCAACCTGCCGTACGAGACGAAGGAGGAAGAGCACGTCACGATCCCGATGTCCGACGGGGTCCGGCTCTCCGCGCACATCTGGCGCCCCACCTCCTCGGACCAGGAGCCGGTGCCGGCGGTGCTGGAGTACATCCCGTACCGCAAGCGCGATCTGACGGCCGTACGGGACTCGATCCACCACCCCTACCTCGCCGGGCACGGCTACGCCTGCGTCCGCGTCGACCTGCGCGGCACCGGCGACTCGGAGGGCGTGCTGCGCGACGAGTACCTGGAACGGGAGCAGGCGGACGCCGAGGAGATCCTCGCCTGGCTCGCGGAGCAGCCCTGGTGCGACGGCGGCACGGGCATGATGGGCATCTCCTGGGGCGCGTTCGCGGCGCTGCAGGTGGCGGCCCGCCGACCGCCGAGCCTGAAGGCCATCGCCATCGCCTCGTTCACCGACGACCGGCATGCCGACGACATGCACTACATGGGCGGTGCCCTGCTGTCGGACAACCTGGCCGAGGCGGGCACGATGTTCGCCTACGGCACCTGCCCGCCCGACCCGGCCGTGGTCGGCGACCGCTGGCGCGGGATGTGGCACGAACGGCTGGAGAACACCGAACCCTGGGTGCTGGAGTGGCTGCGCCACCAGCGCCGTGACGACTACTGGCGGCACGCCTCGGTGTGCGAGGACTACGCGAGCGTGCGCTGCCCGGTCCTGGCCTCCAGCGGATGGGCGGACGGCTACTCCAACGCCGTGACCCGGCTGCTCGGGAACCTGGACGTGCCCCGCAAGGGCCTGATCGGCCCCTGGTCGCACAAGTTCCCCCACCTCGGGGAGCCCGGCCCCGCGATCGGCTACCTCCAGGAGCTGGTGCGGTGGTGGGACCACTGGCTCAAGGGCGTCGACAACGGCGTCATGGACGGCCCCGTGCTGATGGCGTGGATGCAGGACAGCGTGCCGCCCTCCACGTCCTACGAGGAGCGGCCGGGCCGCTGGGTCGGCGAGCCGGACTGGCCGTCCCCGCACATCCGGCCCGTGACGCACCCGCTCACCCGGCACACGATCGGGCCTGCGCGGGACGGGACGGCAACGGCATCCGGGAGCGGTGCGGCGATGACCGTGCGCTCGCCGCTGTCCGTGGGCCAGTTCGCCGGCAAGTGGGCCTCCTACAACGCGCCCCCGGACCTGCCCTACGACCAGCGGGAGGAGGACGGCGGTTCGCTCGTCTTCGACAGCGCGCCGCTGACCGAGCCGTTGGAGATCCTCGGCTCGCCGAGCGTGGAGCTCGACCTGTCGGTCAGCGAGCCGGTCGCCATGGTGGCCGCGCGACTGTCCGACGTGAGCCCCGACGGCGCGGCCACCCGCGTCTCCTACGGCATCCTGAACCTGACCCGCCGTGACAGCACGGAATCCCCCGAGCCGCTGGAGCCGGGCCGGCGCTACCGGGCCACCCTTCCGCTGAACGGTGTGGCGCAGGCGTTCCCGCCGGGCCACCGCATCCGGCTGTCCCTGTCGACGTCCTACTGGCCGCTGGCCTGGCCGGCGCCGAAGCCGGCCCTGCTGAGCGTCCACGAAAACTCCAGCACGCTCACCCTGCCGGTGCGGCCGGTGGACGAGCCCGACGAGGTGCCGTCGTCCCCCTTCGGCGAACCCGAGGGCACTCCCCCGCTCGAAATGACCCAGGTGACCCCCCCGGAGGAGCGCTGGGAGGTCAAGCGGGACCTGATCGACTACCACTCCGAGCTGGACATCGTGAAGGACCGGGGCACGGTCCGCTTCGAGGACATCGGCCTGGAGGCCGGGCGTCGCGCCCACGAGCGCTACACGGCGGTCGCCGACGACTTCACCTCGGTCGGCGGCGAGACGACGTGGACCATGCGGTTCCAGCGGGACGACTGGGACGTGCGGGTGGTCACCCACACCCGGCTCACGTGCGAC
The DNA here is from genome assembly GCF_042803315.1 of Streptomyces sp. NPDC057424. Taxonomy (NCBI): domain Bacteria; kingdom Bacillati; phylum Actinomycetota; class Actinomycetes; order Kitasatosporales; family Streptomycetaceae; genus Streptomyces; species Streptomyces sp. NPDC057424. Next base: position 66,977 of record NZ_JBHVCP010000010.1, on the reverse strand, counting down.
GAGACGGACTTCTTCGTCGACGCGACCCTCGACGCCTACGAGGCCGACCGGCGGGTCTTCTCCCGCACCTGGAACGAGAAGGTCCCCCGCGACCTGCTGTAGTCCGTCACCTCAGCAGCGCGGCGCACCAGCGGAAGTGGCCGTCGTGCGGGCCCATGCCGAAGAGGTCGTACGTGATGAGGGCGTAGGCCTTCTGGTAGAGGGCCAGGACCTCTTCGGCATGGCCCAGTTCCCGGGCGAAGAGACGGCTCAGCTCGGCTGTGTGGTGGGCGGCGTGGGGTCCGTACATGTCCCAGACGGCTGCCGTGACCGCGGCCTCGAAGGCGGGGTCGCCCGCGGTGGTGCAGAACCCGAAGTCGAGGACGGCGACCGGGCGCCCGGTCTGGTCCACGTGGATGTTGGGCGGCACCAGGTCGCCGTGGATGACGCTGTCGGCCCGGTCGGGCAGCGCCCGCAGCGAGGCGGCCGTGCCGGACACGACGTCCGCAAGCCCGGGCACCTGCGCGGCGAGGGCCTCCCGGTTCCGGCCGGCGGCCCGCTCCACGAGGGCGGCGAGCGCGTCGGAGAAGCGGGCGTGGCCCTGCCACAGCGGCCGGTCGTCCCCCTGGATCACCAGGCGCCGCATGGCCTCGCTGCCCGGGACGGAGGCCAGCCCGCGCAGGACGGTGAGCAGGGCGTCGGTCTCCCGGCGGGGCAGGTCACGGGCGGGCGGCTCGGCGTCTCCGTCGGTGCGCAACGGGCTTCCGCCCAGCTCGCGTTCATAGCTGACGAGCACCCCGTCGCACTCCTCGGCGTCGAGGATCCGCGGAGTGCCGAAGGGCAGGGGATACCCGGCGATGTCGGCGTAGAGCCGTCGGGTGAGACCGAAGTTCCCGGGAGCCCGCCCGGCCCACACCTTCGCGACGGTCCCCTCCCCGAGCAGGTAGACGGTCCCCTCCATGCCGGAGGCGAGCCGCCGTGCACGGGGGTATCCGCGCCGGGCGAAGTACCGGACCCAGCGGTCGGACTCGTGCGTGTCGGTTTCGATCATGCCGGGCATTCAACCAGCGCCCCCGGCCAGGTACCCGGTCCGGGCGGCACGGCCGGGAGGCGGGCGTCGGCCTCGATAACGGTGTGGCGGAGGGAGTCGTCGACGGGCCGGTGAAGAGCCCGGCCGGCCGCCCCCAACACACACCGCCACCGCCGCATCCCCACCCTGCGGCCGGCGGCCCCCGGCCGAAGACGTGAAGCCCCACCGCACCCGGGCACGGCGAAACCGCGGTCGTGGACGGGGAGTTGCCCGAGCGGCGGTTCGTGGCCACGTACCGTACGGGCAGCCGGATGACCGTGCGCCCTGGCGGTGGACCTGCCGCCCAGGGTCGTGCCCGCCTGGCGGCAGGCCATCACCGAGGAGCGGCCTGGCACGAGGCGGTGGGGCCACGGCGGCCTGATCCGAGCGCCGCACGAGGCGGGAGCGGACAGGTACCGCGCCCGCCCTGTGGCCCCCGCCCGTACGGGGGCGGATACTGGACAACTCGCGATACGGACCGGTCCCAACCCCACCGTCCCGCCAGGAGGAACGCATGACCGTGCGCACAGGACGTGTCGAACTGACCCCCGCCGCCGAGGAACTGCTGCGGCGACTGACCGGGGCGCACGGGCCGGTGATGTTCCACCAGTCCGGCGGCTGCTGCGACGGCAGCGCCCCGATGTGCTACCCGCGCGGCGAGTTCCGGGTCGGCGCCTCGGACGTCCTCCTGGGGCACGTGGCCGGTGACACCCCGTTCTGGATGAGCGCGGACCAGTTCACGTACTGGTCGCACACCCACCTCACCGTGGACGTGGTTCCCGGCCGCGGCGGCGGCTTCTCGCTGGAGGCCCCGGAGGGCGTCCGCTTCCTGCTCCGCTCGCGCCTCCTGACCGACGAGGAGCTGCGCCGCCTCGACGCGGAACCGCCGTTGCCGAACGGGGCGGACCACACCGCCTAGGGTGGGCGCATGTACACGTCCCGGGTCTCCGGCCATGTCGACGCCCCCCGTGCCGCCGTCTACCGGGCGCTGGTGAGCGGGGAGGCGATCGCGCGCTGGCGGGTGCCGGCCGGGATGCGCGGCGATGTGCACGAGTTCGACCCCCGCGAGGGCGGCAGGTTCCGTGTCTCGCTCACCTACGAGGCGCCGGACGCCTCCGGGAAGTCGGCCGCCCGCACCGACACCTACCACGGCCGCTTCGCGCGGCTGGTGCCGGACGAGCAGGTGGTCGAGGTGCTCGAGTTCGAGGCCGCCGACCCCGCGCTGGGCGGCGCCATGACGCTGACGACCACGCTCACGGACGCGGAGGGCGGCGGAACCGACGTCCTCATGGTCCACGAGGGCATCCCGGACGCCGTGCCCGCCGCCGACAACGAGACGGGCACGCGCATGGCCCTGGCGAACCTGGCCCGGCTCGTCGAGACCGGCGGTTCTCTCTAGAACGGCGGGTCTACCAGGAGCCGGCACACACCGACGGCAGCGCCCGCCCGAGCCCTTCCAGGTGCAGGACGTCGAGCCGGTGGGTGTACGCGGACCAGCCGGCTGCCGCGGCCAGGCGCGGACCGCACGGCGGCACGCCCCGGGCCCGCTCCGTTTCCCGCAGCGCGGCCAGCAGCCCGGTGGTGATGCGGTCCAGGGCCGGGCGGACCTCCTTGGCCAGGTCGGGACGCTCGGTGGGGCGCTCGTCGGGGTTCGCGTCCCAGCGGGCGAACAGACCGCGCTGCACCAGCTTGTTCGCCTCGATCTGGTCCCGGAACACGGCGGCCACGCCGTCCGGGTCGAGACCGAGGCCGGCTGCCCGGGCCCTGACGTCCTCCAGGATCTGCGCCTCACGCGCCGGGTCGTCGATCGGCGTGGCCGTGCCGTACTTGGCGGCGGCGACCTTGTCGGCGAGCAGCAGCCGCTGGGCCAGCAGGTCGGTCACCGAGGTGAGGCCGTGGGCGGCAGCCGCCTGGCGGGCGGGAGCGGACCGCTGGGTGTCGGCGGTGGCCGGGCCGGCCTGGCCGAGTGCCAGGGTGGCCGCGGTCGCGACGGCACTGAGGACGGTGAGAGCGGAACGGAGACGTCGAGGGCGCACCGGGTTGACCTTCCGTGGGGGGGGCGGACGAGGCAAGCGCCAACCTACCGATGACCCTCAGGACGCACGGCAGCGCCCACCCCGGCCCGCCCCCTGCCGTTGGCCCATGTCCCGCCGCGAACCGCGCTGTTGACGGGAGTGATCACGGCGGATGCGGTGCGACAGCGGACCCACCGCCCACGTCTGGACGCCCTCCTGCGGCCTCGCCTAGGGTGCAGCGGCAAGCGCTTTCCATAATGCTCATGCCAATCCCCTGTGCGCGCAGCCCCGCCGACGGCCCGTACGAGGAACCGCCGCGGAGCCGTCGCGGAAAGGCAGTGCCCAGTGCCGCAGATACCGTCGCTCCCGTCCGTGACCCGCAAGTCCTTCTTACGGGGCATGGCAGCCGCAGGCGCCGCTCCCCTGCTTCCCGTCACCACCGCCGAGGCCGCTGCCCCGGCCGGCCGCTCCGGCTTCCCGCTGCTCCGGGACGGCACCGCCGTGGACGTGTTCGTGGACGCGGCGGACGACCCCGCCGTCCTCCGCGCCGCCGGTGACCTCCAGGCGGACGTGGAGCGCGTCGGCGGCGTACGGCCGAGGCTCCTGCACACGGTGCCGCGGCGGGCCGAACTCCTCGTCCTGGTGGGGACGATCGGCGCGAGCCCGGTGATCGACCGGCTCGTCTCGCAGAGACGCCTGGACGTCTCCCGGGTGAAGGGCCGCTGGGAGGCATCCGTCACCCAGGTCGTGGACCGCCCGCTGCCCGGCGTCGGACGCGCCCTGGTCATCGCCGGAAGCGACCGCCGCGGCACGGTCTACGGCGTCTACGACACCTCGGAACGCATCGGCGTCTCGCCCTGGTACTGGTGGGCCGACGTCCCCGTCGCCCGCCGTGACACGGTGACGGTCCCGGCGGGCCCGTTCATCCGCGGGGAACCCGCCGTCCGCTACCGGGGCATCTTCATCAACGACGAGCAGAACCTCACCACCTGGTCCCACCGCACCCAGGAGCCGGACAAGCACATCGGCCCGAAGACCTACGAGCGGGTCTTCGAGCTGCTGCTCCGCCTCAAGGCCAACTACCTCTGGCCCGCGATGCACCCTTACTCCGACTTCTTCAACAAGTACCGCGAGAACCCCGAACTGGCCGACCGCTACGGCATCGTGATCGGCTCCAGCCACCCCGAGGCCATGCTGCGCAACGGCGTCCACGAATGGGAGCCGTGGGCCGAGGAGCACCGGGCCGAAGACGGCACCCCGCCCCTCTACGACTACACGGTGAACCCCTCCGTCATCTCCGCGTACTGGCGGGCCCGAGCCCGGCAGAACGCCGCGTTCGAGAGCAGCTGGACGATCGGCATGCGCGGGCTGCACGACTCCGCGCTGGAGACGAAGTACGCCACCACCGTCCCGGAGAAGGTCGCGGTGATGAACGACATCATCGCCGACCAGCGCCGCATCCTGGCCGAGGAGGTCGGCCCGGCGGCCGAGCCGCAGATCTTCATCCCGTACAAGGAGGTCCTGGAGCTGTACAACGCGGGCGTCCAGGTCCCCGAGGACGTCACGCTGATCTGGCCGGACGACAACCACGGCAACATGCGCCAGCTTCCGAACGAGTCCGAGCGCCGCCGCCCCGGCGGGAACGGCATCTACTACCACCTCTCCTACTGGGGACGCCCCCGGAGCTATCTGTGGCTGGACACCACCCAGTTGAGCAAGGTGTGGCAGGAGCTGCGCCGGGTCCACGAGCACCAGGTGGACCGCATGTGGATCTTCAACGTCGGTGACATCAAGTCGATCGAGACGGGGCTGTCCTTCTGCCTGGACATGGCCTGGGACGTGGACCGCTGGGGCCCCGGCGACGTCGAGGACTTCCTCGTGGAGTGGGCCGGGCGGCAGTTCGGCCGGCGGTACGGCTCGGAGATCGCCGCCGTCCGCACCGAGTACTACCGCCTGGCGGCGGAGCGGCGCCCGGAGTTCATCGACCGTGCGGTCTTCTCGACGGTGCACCACGGCGACGAGGCGGGCTTGCGCATGACGGCCTACGAGCAGTTGCTGGAGCGTGCGCGGCGGCTGGGCTCGAAGCTGCCCGAGGCCTACCGGGACGCCTACTACGAGCTGGTCGAATACCCCGTCCACGGCGCGTACTTGATGAACCTGAAGTACTACTGGGCGGACCGCAACGCGCTCGCCGTCCGGCAGGGCCGGGGGGCGGGCACCAACCGCTTCGCGGACCTGGCCGAGGCGGCGCACGCCGAGGAGCAGGCGATCACCCGGCGCTACACCACCGAGATCGCGGGCGGGAAGTGGGACGGCATCGTCAACCCCTACCCCTCCCAGATCCCGAAGGCGCCGGGCCGCCCGGCCGTGACCAGGCTTCCCCGGCAGGAGACGTCCGGCCTGGGCCTGGCCTCCGAGGGCAATGAGACGGGAGCCGACCGTCCTTTGTCCTTCTCCTCCTACACCCGGGGCCGCCGCTTCGTGGACGTCTTCAACACCGGCTTCCTGCCGCTGGAGTGGCGGGCCGAGCCGAGCGCCCCATGGATCCGGCTGAGTGCGACGGACGGCGAACTCAGCGACCAGATCCGGGTGTGGGCCGAGATCGACTGGCCGCGGGTGCCGGAAGGCACACACCGTCCGACGCTGACCTTCGCCGGTGCCGGCCGGAGCATCCAGGTGCCGCTGCTGGTGGTCAACGACGGCGAGCGGGCCCGCCGGCGCGCCCGCGGCTTCGTGGAGGCCCACGGCTATGTGTCGATCGACGCCGCGCACTTCGACCGCGCGGTGCCGCGCGGCAGGGCGCGGTGGCGGATCGTCCGCGGGCTGGGCCGCCGTGCGGCCGCTGTCGAGGCGGTTCCTACGACGGCGCAGCCGATCACCGAGGATCTCACCACCCGGTCGCCGGAGCTGCGGTACCGGGTCCGGTTCAGCACGGCCGGCACGTTCCCGGTGACGGTCTTCCGGCTGCCCTCCCTCGACGAACGCGGCAAGCGGCGCCTCGCGGTCGGCCTCGACGACCAGCCCCCGACGGTCCTGTCGGGCCAGGCGATCGCCACCGGCAACCGGGGCGACGCCTGGGCCCGCAATGTGGAGGAGGGCATCGAGAAGCTGACGGCCCGGGTGACCGTGTCCGCGCCCGGTGAGCATGTGCTGAGGGTGTTCATGGTGGATCCGGGGATGACGGTGGACCAGATCGTGATCGACACGGGTGGGCCGGTGGGCGGGTATCTGGCGCCGCCCGAGAGCTACCGCCGCACCTGACCGGGGGGACCGGACGGGCCCCTCCGTCGGCCATGGGGCCGCCCGGTCCTTCACAGCGGCGTTCTTCTCCGGATCCGTGTATACGGAAAGGATGTCGAGGCTCTTCGAGGAGCCGACGTGACGGAAGATGAACACCTGTCACAGAACGTGCATCGGAAGTGATTCACCCAGCGCTTCCCCGTGCACCCGTGCGCCCCCCTGGAGAAAGGGTTCGTCAAGTCGGCGACCGCCGTGGACTGGGCAGGACATGGGTCAAGCACCACGTCGGTGAAACGTCACCGTTTTCCCAGGTCGACTGAAGCAGGTGGTATTCGATGAACGGCTGCGTTCCTGAATCGGAACAGGCATGGACGGTTGGTACTGCTCCAGGCATATTCCCATCCATCGGCCACGGTATCGCCTTGTTCCGTCGACCGCTGGATTTTCTGAATTCTCTTCCCGCGCGGGGCGATCTGGTCGAGATACGCCTCGGCCCCCAGCGGGCCTGGATGGTGTGTCACCCGGAACTGGTCCACCGGATGCTGCGGGACACCCACACGTTCGACAAGGGCGGACCGCAGTACGAGAGGCTGCGGGCGCTGATGGGCAACGGCGTCGTCACCTGCCCGCATGCGGAGCACCGGCGCCAGCGCCGACTGCTGCAACCCACCTTCCGCCCCGCCGCCGTCGCCGCGCGGACGGACCTGATGGCCGAGGAGGCCGAGTCGCTCTGCCGTGACTGGCGCAGTGGGCAGCAGGTCGATGTCAGTGCCGCCACGCTGAGTCTGACGACCCGGCTGATCAGCAGGCTGCTGCTGTCCGACTCGCTCGGGCCCGCCGCGGCCGACGAGGTGCGGCACTGCCTCACCGCCATCGTCCGCGGCCTGTTCGTGCGCACGGTCGTTCCGGTCGACGTCCTGTTCCGCCTTCCCACGCCCGCGAACCGACGTTACCGGCGTGCGGTGGAGCGGGTGCGCGAGCTCATCGACGCGGCCATCGCCGAGCGCCGCCGGGGCACTCCCCGCGACGATCTGCTGGAGCTCCTGCTGGCCGAGGCCGAGGACGGCGCGATACCGGCCGGCGACCGGGAGGTGCACGACCAGTTGGTGTCCCTCCTGCTCACCGGTTCCGAGAGCCCTTCGATGTGCCTGGCCTCCGCTTTCAGCCTCCTGGCCCAGCACCCGGAGGTGGAGCGGCGGTTGCACGCCGAGGTCGACACCGTCCTCGCCGGCCGGTTACCGGGCGTCGACGACCTGCCGCGCCTGGTCTACACCCGGTCCGTGCTCACCGAGACGCTGCGCCATTCCCCGCCCGGCTGGCTGTTCACGCGCGTCACGACCCGGGAGACGGAGCTGGCCGGACGCCGGCTGCCGCGGGGGACCACGGTCCTCTACAGCCCGTATCTCCTGCACCACGACCCCACGTCGTTCCCCGAACCCGACCGGTTCCTGCCGGAGCGCCGGCTGGAGGGCGATGCCGCCGCCGGTCCGCACGGGGCGCTGATCCCGTTCGCCGCGGGCAACCGCAAGTGCATCGGCGACCTGTTCTCCATGGCCGAGATGACGGTGGCCCTGGCCACCGTCGCCGCCCGCTGGCGGCTGAGGCATCCGGCCGGGCGCATCGCACCACCGCGCCCCGGGGCGACGCTGGGACCGAGGTCCCTGACGATGATCTGCACGGCACGGGCGGACGCACCGGGCGGCACAGCGCCGCACGCCGTGACCCTCGCGCCCGGAGCCACGACGGCCGCGCCCGGCGTGGAGAAGGCCCGGAGGGGCGGTGACAACGGTGTCCACCACGCATGAGGAAAGGGCGGCCGTCGCGCAGGACGTGGTTCCTGCCTCCACCCTGGTGGAACTGATCGACGCTCACCTGTACATGCCCTTCCCGTTCCGGCGCAATCCTCACGAGCCGGCGGCCGCGGCGGGTGTCGACCACTGGCTGCGCGCGACGGGGCTGAGCGACGAACCCGGGGTCTCGGCCATGATCTCCCACACCCGTCCGGCCGAGCTGGCGTCCTACAACAGCCCTGACGCGGATCCCGGCATTCTGCAGCTCGTCGCCCACCAGATCGCCTACCAGTTCGTCTTCGACGACCGGGCCGAGGAGCTCGGCCGGCACCGGCCCGGCCAGTTGCTGCCCATGCTGTGCGAGAGCATCGCGATCCTGCGGGACGGCGCACCGCCCGGCACCCCGCTGGGAGCGGCCCTGTCCGACCTCTACCGGCAGATCCGCGAGCGGTGCACACCGGCACAGGCCGCGCGCTGGGCGTGGAAGAGCCGTGAGTACGTGCACGGCCTGCTGTACGAGGCGGTGGCCCAGAGCCACCCCTCCCCCATAGGGTCCGGGCTGTGCACCTCGATACGGTCCCTCACCGCGGGCGTCGAGCCCTTCTACCCGCTGTGCGAGGCCGCGCAGCCCTGCGAGCTGACCTCCGCGGAACTCCATCACCCGCTCATGCGGCACCTGAGCCGGCTGTCGGCCGACGCGGCGGTGTGGATCCCCGACCTCTTCTCCGCGGTCAAGGAGCAACGGTCCGGCGAAATGATCAACCTGGCCCTCGCCTACCAGCGGGCCCACCGCTGTCCCCTGCCGGTGGCCGTCACCCTGGCCATCCAGCAGATCAACCGCACGATCCGCGAGTTCGAGAGGCTCTACGACGAGATCAAACCGGAGCTGAGCCCTTCGGGCGCCGGCTATGTGGAAGGCATGGCCGGCTGGATCCGCGGCTGCTACTACTGGTCCCGAACGGTGCCGCGCTACGCGGACGCGGCGGCCCCGACCCTGCCGTGAGGGGGCGCTGCGTCAGACCGCGGGGCGGGTGCCCATTCGAGCCACGGTACCCGCGCAGCCCGCACGTCACGCAGTAACAGCGGGTCATTCACCCTTCTTTGTCGTGCTCGTTCCAGAATCCGGAACAACGCCCATCGGGAGGCGTACGCTCTGCGCTGCCTCCCGATGGCCGACGACAGGAAGCGGTACGGCACATGGCGCACGAGCTGCGGCAACCCACGCCCGAAGCCCGGCCGTTGCTCGAGCGGCGCAGGGAGCTCCGGGCGCTCGACTCGGCGTTGACCAGCCTGCGGGACACCGTCGACGGCGTGCCCCAGGCGCCACGCGGGGGACTCCTCGCCTTCACCGGCCCGGGAGGGATGGGCAAGACGGCCCTGCTGAGCGAGGCGCGGGCCCGCGCCCGGGCGCAGGGGTTCACCGTGCTGTCGGGCAGGGGCGGGGAGAAGGAGCAGGAGCTGGCGTTCCACGTGGTGCGCCAGGTCGTCCAGCCCGCGCTGGCGTCGATGGACGAGAAGGAGCTCCGTACCTTCCTGGGCGGTTGGTACGACATCGTCGCCGCCGCGCTCGGCCTGGTCGCGACGCCGAGCGGTCATGTTCCGGACCCGACGGGGGTCCGTGACGGTCTCGACTGGGTGATGACCCGCCTCGCGGTGATGAAGGCACCCGTCGTCCTGCTGCTGGACGACCTGCACTGGGCAGACGTCGAGTCACTGAGCTGGCTCGCCTCGTTCGCACCCCGGGCCGTGGACCTGTCGCTGCTGATCGCCGTCGCCTTCCGGCCCGACGAACTGCCCCTCGAAGCGGCTGCCTTCAGCGCCCCGGCCGCCGGCCTGGGGACCCGCCCCTTCGCCCTCGCGCCGCTCAGCGCCACGGCCGTGGCGCGGATCGTCAGGGACGAGGTCGGTGAAGAGGCCGAGGACGAGTTCTGCGAGGAATGCTGGGAGGTCACCGGAGGGAGCCCGTTCGAGGCGGTGGAACTCTCCATCAGGCTCGGCGAGCGCAATCTGAGGGGCACCAGCGAGGACCTGCCCGCGATGCGCGACCTGGCAGCCGCGGTGAAGGGGCCCGGACTGATCGAACGGCTCCAGGGGTTCGGCACCACCACCGTCCGCTTCGCCTACGCTGCGGCCGTCCTCGGGCAGGCCATCTCGCCGGAACTGGCCGCCCGTATCGCGGCGCTCGGCAGCACGGCTGCGGCCGAAGCCACGGAGAAGCTGCGCGCCGCACGCATCCTGGCCGACGGCGAGGGGACCGGCGAGAGCCTGGAGTTCGTCCACCCGCTGATCGCCACCACGATCTACCGGTCCATCGGACCGAGCCTGCGGGAGGGCATGCACAACTCGGCCGCGGAGGCCGTCCGGGCGGCCGGGCTCGGGCACGCCGCCGCGGCCCGGCATCTGCTGGAGGTGCCCTGCGAGGGCAGCACCGAGGCCGTCGCCTGTCTGCGGGAGGCCGCCCGGGAAGCGCTGCACTCCGGTGCCCCGGAGGCGGCCCGGCGGCTGCTGAACCGGGCCCTGCAGGAGCCGCCTCTGCCGGAGGATCGCGCCGCGCTGCTGCACGAACTCGCCTGCGCGACCTTCCTCATGAAACCCACGGCCACCGTGGCGCATCTGCGGGAGGCACTCGCGGAACCGGGCACCGACCCCGAGCTGCGTGCCTCGATGGTGTACCGGCTGACCCAGGCGCTGGCCCACACCGACCGGATGGCGGAAGCGGCGACCGTGGCCGCCGACGAGGCACAGCGGGCCGCCGCCCATCCGCGGATCCGGCTGCGGATGCAGGCCGACCACTTCGTGTGGAGCGCGTTCCGCACCGACGAGGCGGACTCGTCCGGCCGCTCGCGGGCGCTGGCCCGGCTCGCCGACCGGCTGCCCGGCCGCGGTCTGGAGGAGCGCTACATCCTCGGACTGCGCGCCTGGGACGCCATGATGTGCGGCGAGCCACGGCAGAAGGCCCTCGGGTACGCCGAGGAGGCCCTGCGCGGCGGGCTGAGCTGGACCCATGAGAACCGCGGCTTCGAGGTTCCCGTCTCGGTCGCGCTGGTGTTCATGTACTGCGACCAGCCGCGGCGGGCGGAGGAACTGTTCGCGAAGGGCATGGCCGAGTGTGCGTCGAAGGGCTGGCACGGCTCCCATCTGGCCCTGGGGCAGACGCTCTCCGGGTACATCCGGTACCGCCGCGGCTGCCTGGCCGAGGCCGAGAACCTGGTGCGGGAGGGCCTGCGCATCGCCGACCGGGTGGAAGGCGCGGTGCCCGCCCAGTGGTTCGCCGTCGGCATCCTGATCCAGACCCTGCTGGCCCGCGGCCGCGTCGTGGCGGCACGCCGGCTCGCCGACCGGTATCAGTACGGCGACGTCATCCCGAACGCCGTCATCTACCCCGACCCGCGCACCGTCCACGCCGAGCTGCTCCTGGCGGAGGGGCGTTCCGACGACGCCGCTGCCCTGCTGTCCGGCGTCGGCGAGTGGCTGGAGGGCCGGGACTGGCGCAACCCCGCCTGGTGCCCCTGGCAGCTGGGACTGGCCTCGGCGCTGTCCCGCCGTGCTCCCGACCGGGCGGTGCGCCACGCGCAGGACGCCGTGAAGCGGGCCCGGGACTTCGGCGCGGCATCGGCGATCGGGCAGGCGCTGCACACCCAGGCGGAGGTGACGGGCGGGGAGGCGGGGCTCGATCTGCACGCGCAGGCCGTCGACCATCTGCAGCGGTCGCCCGCCGCGTACGAACTGGCCCGCGCCCTGGTCGGCCACGGCGCCGCGCTGGCCCGCGCCGGCCGGCTGCACGACGCCGCCGACCGGCTCTACCAGGGCCTGGAAGGCGCGGTGCACTGCGGTGCCGAGGGCCTCGCCGCCCGGGCCAGGCGGGAACTGTCCGCGGCCGGGCTGCGGCCGTTGCCCCTGCGCTACGCACAGACCGACACGCTGACCGCGCAGGAGCGCAAGGCCGCCGAAGGGACGGTGCGGGGCCGCGCCGCGGCGGTCGTCGCCAAGGAACTGAACCTCACCGAGCAGGGTGTGCGGCAACTACTGTCGTCGGTGTACCGCAAGCTCGGCACCGACGCGTCGGGCCTGGCGGAGGCCCTGGAGACGTTTCCCCGGCCCCGGCCTGACAGCTGACAGCTGACAGCTGACAGCCACGGTCCGGCCGTCGAGCAGCGCCCTGCCGGGTCCGCGCGGCGGCGGGGCCGGCTCACCGCGGCCGGGCATTGTGCTGTGCCCGGTGCCCCATCGACTCCCAGAACCTCCGCAACTCCGTGAGGTTGGTGCGGCGCTGCCAGGGTGCCTTGCGGCGCAGTCCCGAACGGGAGTGGGACAGGAGGGTGGACTGGGCGCGGCAGAAGGCCTCGCCCAGTTCGACGCGCTGGCCGTCCAGGCCCTTGGGCGGGTAGGGGCACAGTTCGAAGGCGCAGTCGTCGCGGCAGTTGGAGCCCGCCTGGGAGGAGGCCGTGCGGACGGCGGTGCGGCCGGGGTCGAGCGGGGTGCGGTCCAGGGTGAGGCAGGGCGGCAGGTCGGGGCGGGCGGTGTGCTGGAGGCGGCGGATGCGGTCGGTGGGCCAGTCACCCCGTTCGGCCAGGTTGAGAAGCAGCAGCACGTCGGCGAGGAGCTGCTGCGCGCTCGGGTGGAGGGCGCTCCAGCCGGTGGAGGGCGGGATCCAGAGGTTGTGCTTGCGCGCCTCGCCCCGGGACGTCTGGGATCCGACGTGCGCGGCGACGCCCGACTCGTCGACCCACAGGAACCGTTCGGGCTGCCGGGTCTCGAGCGCCCAGACGCACAGTTTCGCGGCCGCCGTCACGAAGGGGTGCTCCGGTTCGCCGTCCGGCCGGGCCAGCCACTGGCGGACCTGCTGGGCGGGGTCGGAGCCGTGGCCGCTCGAGGGGTGGGAGTTCGCGGCGCCGTCGGGCAGGTCCCAGAGGGTCAGCGCGTGCAGCAGCGTGAGGCGGGTGAACCAGAAGCGGGTGCGCTTGAGCATGTCCCAGGCCTGCTCGCTGAGGTACTCACGGGCTTCGGACCGGGCGTGCGGATGGCGGTGCCGGCGGTTCGCCGCGTACTTGAATCCCTGCGCGAGTGCCACCTCCACGTTGAGGTCGAGGCCGGCGTGCGAGTCCGGGCTGTCCTCGGGGATGCCGACGCGGCGCACCCAGCTCTCCAGGAACGCGTACGGCGTGTCCTGGTGCCGGTGGGTGGTGACCGAGCCGACGAGCAGCGGGATCAGCCAGGCGCACAGGGTGTTGTCCCGCCACTGCCGTTCCTCGGACTCGCGGTCCTCGCGCTCCCGCAGGCGTTCCTGCCGCCGCTGCTGCTCACGTTCCTTCAGTTCCCGCTTCATGCGGGCGACCTGGCCCTCGCCCTGCCGGCGCAGCCTGCTCTCCCTCTCGCCCACCAGCTCGGGCTGCTGCTCGTCGTACAGCTCCATCACCCAGTCGGGCCCCCGCTCGACCCGCAGGTTCTCGACCGCCTGGGGCCCGCGCAACCGGGGCTGGAGCGCGGTGAAGGCGAGGTCACCGCCGGCCCCGATCTCCTGGGCGATGGCGAGACGGACGGCGTACGACGGCTCCAGGCGCGCGATCTCGAACAGTTCCAGGTAGGCCGGCCGCAGGGTCTGGCGCTGGGCGACTCCGCGCATGGCCTCCCCGAACCGGGCCACGAGCAGGGCTTTCGCGGTCTGCAGGGTGTGCGGGTCGCGGGCCCGCAGATCCGGCCAGGACGTGCACAGCCGCATGGCGATCAGATGCTGCTCCGGTTCCGCGTCGACGCTGTCGATCTCCAGGGCCGCAGCGTAGAGCTCCAGGGCCTTGCTGTGCAGGGTGCGGCCGAAGAGGGGACGCACCTCCTGCCTGTCGTCGTTGTCGTGGCCGGAGTTCCGGACCTTCTGGGCCTGGCAGGCGGCCTCCATCAGGAGGTCCCGGGCGGCGCTCACCGGGCACCAGCACGTCCCGTCCGGGCCGGCCGCGCCGGGTTCCTCGTGGACGCAGGCGCCGTCGGGCAGCCGGGAGTGCAGGACCATGGCGATCAGCAGCTCCCGGCCCGGGCTCTGCAAGGCTGCCGGGAAGAACGATCCCTGGCGCGGTTCGTCCGGGACGTCCGGGTGGATCACCGCGCTCAGGAAGCGGGCCCCGAGCTGGGCCTGGATCACGCTGTGCTGGAAGCGGACGCGGTCCCCGCCCAGCTCGACCAGCTCCATGCGGGCTCCCCAGTGGGCGGCGAGCCTGAGGTCGATGCCGCTGTCGCCGACCCTGCGGGCCAGTTCCCTGACGATCTCGGGGAAGCGGGAGCGTGCCGGGTCCTGCTCGTCGACGACGTCGGCGAACCGCACCTCGGAGGTGTCGAGGGCGAGCCCCACACAGGCGAGCGCGGACAGGTAGTGGACCGTCGAGCGGCGCTCCTCCGGGGAGAGCGGCAGGTGCGGCCGGAAGCGGCCGCTGATGAGGGCGCTGAGCCAGGTCTCGAACAGATGGAACCGCAGGGACGCCCGGTCGCCGCCCCGGGTCTCCACCGCCTCCTCCTCCCTGGGGGCGCTGAGGGCACGCTCCAGCAGTCCCTGCTCGTGCAGTTCGGCGGCGATCTCCAGATAGGTCGGGGCCTCCGCGATGCCCGCCCGCTCGACGATCCAGTCCAGCCGCTGCCGGTCCTCCCCGGCGCCTCCGGACGAGATGTAGGTGAGGGCGGCCTCCTCGCTCAGCGGCTCCAGCTCGGTGAGGGAGGCCTCCATGCCGCGCAGCGAGTCGTGCGGTCGGGAGGTGATGATCAGGGGCAGGCCTTCCTCGTTGGCGCGGCGGATGGCCAGTCGGATGAGGGTGTCGCGCTCCTCCGTCAGGTCCTCGGTGGTGAGCGCCTCGTCCAGGCCGTCCGCGAGCACCACGATCCGGCCCTGCTGGCTCAGCCGCCGCCACACCTTCTCGGCCTCCGCGCCGGAACGGATGTGGCCCTGCACCTCCCGGCAGAAGCGCTCGAAGGCCAGCTCGCGGAAGTCCAGGTTGTTGTCGGCGGCGCGCAGCCGCAGCGGCACGGGTACCGCGCCGCGCTCCGCGAGCCGCTGGGTCAGCAGCACCACCAGCGCCGTCTTGCCGGTGCCGATGCCGCCGACGACGACGTGCGTACGGCGGAAGCGCCGGTCGCGCAGGTCCTCCATGAGGACGGAGCAGAGCTGGTCGCGGCCGACGACCCGGCCGAAGATGCCGCCCGCGGTCTCCACGAGTTCATGAGGATCGCCGAGTGCCTTGCGCACGTAGGCCCGGCGCACATGGCTGAACCGGAAGAACAGATAGGTGACGGTGGCCAGGGCGAGGGTGAGGAACGGCATGAAGAGCGACTGCAGGACGGTGCAGCTGAAACTGTCCGCCGTGCACTGCTGGTCGATCCATCTGACGGGTGATTCGAAGCTCTTTTCCTGCGGCAGGGTGATGAGGGCCGTGACGGCCAGGAACAGCAGGAGCAGCGCCCCGAGGAACGTCAGCACCAGCAGCGCCACGTACCCGCCGTTCTTGCGGACCCGCCAGGTCCTGGTCCGGTCGTAGCCCTGCCGCATCAGCCGGCGCCGGTGCAGGGCGCGGCGGACGCCGAGCCCGTCGCGCAGCAGCCGCCCGAGCCGGCGTGGCTGTCCTCCTCCTTCGCTCACCCAGTGAGGGTTCCGCCGCGGAGGGCGTTTCGGGCACCGCCGGGCACGGATTCACCCGACGGAGAGCGCCGCGGACACCCGCCACTCGGCCGAACGGCCCCGGCGGCGCACGAGCAGCGGTCGATGCCGCTTCTCAAACTCCTTCCGCAGTCAACCACTTGACGTTGAACCGTTTCACTGGTTCTCTCGAAAGGCTGCCTATGGGAGCGCTCCCACTCCATCCATGTGAAGGGAACCCCGTGCAGATCTCCCCCCACACCTCCCCCGGACGCGCCCTGCCGGCCCTCCTCGCGGCCGTACTCATGGTCTGCCTGCTGTCCTGGGCCGGAGGCTCGCCCGCGCAGGCCGCCCCCGGTGACGGCTCGGTGTCCGACCCCAACATCGCCTACGTCGGACGCTGGGACACCTCCTCCGGCACCGCGGCCGTGCCCCACTGGACCGGCGCCTATCTGCAGACCGGCTTCACCGGCACCACGGTCAGGGTCAGGGCCAGGAACGCGGTCAACTTCTACGCGAGCATCGACGGCGGACCGGACGTCTTCCACGCGGGCGTGCGCGGCACGGTGAACCTCACTCCCCGGCCGCTCTCCCCCGGCACCCACACCCTGCGCGTGACCTACCGCTCCGGCGACACCGTCTTCCAGGGCCTGGTCCTGGACCCGGGGGCCCGGACCGTCGCCGCCGGCGCCCCGACGGGGCTGGTGGAGTTCGTCGGCGACTCCATCACGGCCGGGGCCCTCACCGACCGGCTGGCGCTGGACTCGTACGCCTGGCGGACCGGAGAGCGGCTGGGCATGCGGCACACGCAGATCGCCCGGTCCGGGTACTGCCTCGTCGCGCAGTCCGGGTGCGCCGGTCTGAGCGGGCAGTTCTTCAGGACGGCGAGCACGGGTGACACGAACTGGGACTTCTCCCGCTACCGCGCCGACGCCGTCGTCGTCAACCTCGGCACCAACGACATCGGGCACGGGGTGTCCGGCGCCGCCTTCCGGTCGGCGTACACCACGTTCCTGCGGGACGTGCGCGCCAAGTACCCCACGGCACACCTGTTCGCGGTGCAGACGCTGAAGAAGCGCTATGTCACCGAGACCCGGGCCGCCGTCAGCGCCCGCAACAGCGCCGGTGACGCGCGGGTGCACTACGTCGACACCACCGGCTGGCTCACGGACGGCACCCACTACGAGGACGGCAACGGGCATCCGAACGAGGCGGGGCACGCCAGGTTCGCCGAACGTCTGGCTCCGGTCGTACGGGCCCGGCTCGGCAGCACCGCCAAGGTGAAGGCGGCCGCTCCCGGGCAGCCCGGCGACCCGAACATCAAGTTCGTCGGCCGCTGGGACACCACCAGTTCCGGCACCGCCTACACCCCGTACTGGGCGGGCGCCTACTACCGGGTCGGCTTCACCGGCCGGACGGTCAAGCTGAAGCAGCGGGGCACGATCGACCTGTGGGCGCGGATCGACAACGGGCCCGTGAAGTTCTACGACGACGTCAAGGGAACGGTGAACCTGACCCCGTCGGCCCTCTCCCCCGGCAACCACACCCTCCAGGTCAACTACCAGGTGGTGGCCGGGTCGTACCGGGGCGACGCCGTCTTCCAGGGACTGGTCCTGGACAGCGGGGCAACGACGTTCGCGCCGCCGGCCCCGGGCGGACTGGTGGAGTTCGTCGGCGACTCGATCACCGTGGGCACGACGACCTCGCAGAACGCCCGCACCGCGTACGGCTGGCTGATCGGGGAGCGGCTGGGCGTCGAGCACACACAGATCGCGCAGGGCGGGGCGTGCCTGGTGGCCGCGGCGGACGGATGCGTGGGGCTGGAGCGGCAGTTCACCAAGCTCAACCCGAACGCGGCGACGCCCGACTGGAACTTCTCCCGCTACCGGGCCGAAGCGGTCGTCATCAACCTCGGCACCAACGACGTCGGGCACGGGGTGAGTTCGGCGCAGTTCCAGTCGGCGTACGGAAGTCTGCTGCGCAAGGTGCGGGCCGCGTACCCGCAGGCGTGGATCTTCGCGTTGGAGACGTTCCGGGGACGGTTCGTCCCGCAGACCGAGGCCGCGGTCAAGGCCGCCGTCGCCGGTGGTGACGCGCGGGTGTCCTTCGTCGACACGACGGGCTGGCTGGGGTCGGCCGATCTGTCGGACTCGGTGCACCCCAACGACCGGGGGCACCGGGTCATCGCCGACCGGCTGGCGCCGGTCATCGCGGCGCGGATCGGTTCGTAGCGGGCCGTCAGAGCGCTGGGAGCGGGCCTCACACCGGGCCGGGGCCCGCTCCTCCTTTGAGGCGTTGCAGGTCGGAGGGGCGGACCTGGATGACGACCAGGGCGATCAGCGCGGCGACGGCGGTGAAGATCGCCGCCATGATGAAGGCGGCCGAGACGCCGGCGGTGAGGATCTCGTCGGACCAGGGTTTGGGCAGTTGCCCGGTGCGTTCGAACCGGATGCGCTCGGCGGGGGTGGCCTGCTCGAGGAAGGCCGGGACCTGCTGGTCCGCCTCGTTGGTACTGGCCGTGCCGTACATCGTGACCAGGATGGACAGGCCGAGGGAGCCGCCGACCTGCTGGGTGGCGTTGAGGAGTCCGGAGGCCGCGCCGGTCTCCGGCGTGGGCACGTCGGACAGCGCCATGAGGGTCAGTGACACGAACTCCATGCCCATGCCGAGGCTGAAGACGAGCATGGGGCCGAGGACACTGCCCGCGTAGGTGGAGTGGACGTCGGTCAGGGTCAGCCAGGCCAGGCCCACCGCCGCCAGGATCGCGCCCCCCACCATGAACGGCTTGGGCCCGTAGACGGGCAGGAACCGCGAGGCCAGTCCGGCGCCGACGGCGATGACCGCGCTGACCGGAAGGAAGGCCAGTCCGGCCGCGAGCGGGCTGAACCCCAGCACGTTCTGCACGAAGAGCGTGAGGAAGAAGAACATGCCGAAGATGGCGGCGGCCAGGCACAGCATGATGCCGTAGGTGCCCGCGCGGTTGCGGTCGGCGAACATGTGCAGCGGTGTGATGGGCTGTTTCGAACGCCGCTCGATCAGGATGAACGCCACAAGGACGACGACCGCTCCGGCGAACGAGGCGATGGTGAGGGCGTCGCGCCAGCCGTCCTGCGCGGCCCTGATGAAGCCGTAGACGAGCAGCACCATGCCCGCGGTGGAGGTGAGTGCGCCGGTGATGTCGAAGCGCCCGGGGTGGCGTTCGGACTCCCTGATGAAGCGCGGTGTGGCCAGCACGATGAGCAGGCCGATGGGCACGTTGACGAACAGCACCCACCGCCAGTTCAGCCACTCCACCAGCATGCCGCCGGCCAGCAGGCCGATCGCGCCGCCGCCGGCCGAGACCGCGGCGAAGACCCCGAAGGCGCGGTTGCGTTCCGGTCCTTCGCGGAAGGTGGTGCTGATCAGGGCGAGGGAGGTCGGGGAGGCGATGGCGCCGCCGACGCCCTGCAGGGCGCGGGCGCCGAGGAGTTGGCCGGCGTTCTGGGCGAAGCCGCCCAGAAGGGAGGCGAGTACGAAGAGCAGCACGCCGAAGACGAAGACGCGCCGCCGGCCGAGGATGTCGCCGGCCCGGCCGCCGAGCAGCAGCAGGCCGCCGAAGGTGAGGGTGTAGGCGTTCACCACCCAGGACAGGCTCGTGGTGGAGAACTCAAGCGAGCTCTGGATGTGCGGCAGCGCTATGTTCACGATGGTGATGTCGAGGACCACCATCAACTGGCACGAGGCGATGACGAGCAGGGCCATCGCGTTTCCGCCACCACCGGACTCTCTGGTGGTGGTCGCCTGTGGTGAAGCCGGCTGCGGGCTGCTGCCTGCGGTGTCCACCGTTCGACGGTACGCCCGGCTCCAAGGCCTCACCACTCGATCACCCCCGGTCCCGGCGGCCGCCCTTGCGGTGTGGGCGGCCGCTCCCGGGACGGTCGGTCGCGCCACGGACCGACCTGAAATTCCCGCGGTGTGCGGCGATAATCCGAGCAAGGTGGCCCTGCGGGCCGCGTACGGCGGAGAGGGAGCGACCGTGATCCGCGTTCTTCTCGTCGAGCAGACCCGTCTCGTGCGGGGAGCGTTCGCCGCTCTGCTGTCGCGGGAGGACGACATCGAGGTCGTCGCCGAGGCCGACGGCAACGGTGACGTGGTCGCGCGTGCCCTGGCGTGCCGTCCGGACGTGGCCGTGATCGGCGTGGACTCCAGAGAGGGCGAGGAGATCGCCGTCCGGGGTGAGCTGCGGGCACGGCTGCCGGAGTGCCGGATGCTGCTGATGATGGCCTCGACGACTCCCGAGCGGCTGCGCCGCATGCTCGGTCTGCACGCCGCCGGTGTCATCAGCACCAACGCCCCGCCGGACCGGCTCGTCCACGGTGTCCGCAAGCTGGTGAGGGGGCAGCGGTTCATCGACCCCGAGTTCGCGCTGGCGGCGCTGGACGCGGGAGCGAATCCGCTGACTCCGCGCGAGGTGGAGGTGCTGAGGCTGACCGCCGACGGCACGCCCACGCGGGAGATCGCCGAGCGGCTGTGCCTGACCGCGGCGACGGTCCGCAACCATCTGTCGGCGATCACCCGGAAAACGGGCGGCCGCAATCGGATCGACGCGATCCGGATCGCCGCGGAGTCGGGTTGGGTGTGAGCCTCACGGCCCCGTGCACGTCCCCGCTCCGTGCCCTGCCGGAGGAACGGCCGGGCAGGTCATCGAGGTGTACCTGCCCGGCCCCCGCGGGCCCTCGCGCCCTGTCCCGGGATCTGATACGAGCATCCCAGCACGGGGGGTCCTCCGGCCAGCACCGTTTGTCACGCGTGCGGCGTGAAAGCGTCATCCCGGGACCGTGAGGAACGCCGGTGCGGGATGGGCGTTCGACTCGGTCGTTCCAGGTCAGCGGCCGCCGCGGATGAGGCCCGTCAGATAGCGCCACAGCGAGGAGCGCTGCCGGGCGGACGGGTCCGGCAGGACCTCCTCGGCCACCCCCGGCGCGGGGTCGTCCGCCCAGGGCCGCGGGGGCGGCGCGGAGGCGAGTTCGTAGTGCACGGGCAGGGAGCGCAGCCCGCGCATGAACGGCGAGGAGCGCCACGGCAGTTGGTCGGCCGGCAGGGCGAGATCGAGGTAGTCGAACCGCTCGAACAGGCGCCCCACGCCGACCGCCGCGACCGTCGAGGCGAGCTCCCGTGCCGGGCACTGGCGCGGTCCGGCTCCCCAGGACAGGTGGGCCCGGGTGCTGATGGTGGTGCCCGAGGCGACGTGGTCGGCGAAGAGCGGGTCGGCATGGGCCGCGCCCGGGGAGACCCACACCGGGTCGCCGGCCCGGATCGTGTAGTTGCCGAGCCGGGTGTCCCCGGCCGCGAAGCGCGGGACGAAGTTGACCAGGGGCGGCTTGCGCATGACCACCCGGTTCATGGTCTCCCTGACCATCCCGGCGGACAGGCTGGCGCGCACGCTGCCCTCGCCCGAGATGACCTCCACGACGGTGTTGGAGATGAGGATGCCGACGTGGTCGGAGGTCATGCCGAGCAGCATGAACAGTTCACGGGCGAGATGGTCGAGCGAGAGATCCGGGTGAGCGGCCAGCAGGTACGAGGGGAAGTCGTCGCCCGGCTTCTCCAGCTTCTGCGCGGCCAGTTCGGCCAGCGTCGCCAGCAGGCGTTCCAGGGCCGCCTCGGCGTCCGGGCCGGCGTCGAGCACGCGCCACATGTCCATCAGCGCGTCGTCGCCCTGTGAGCCGGGGAAGCCCAGCAGATGGCTGGCCACCATCAGTGGCAGCGGCCGGGAGAACTGCGCGGACAGGTCCGCCACGCCGGTCTTGCCGCCCTGTCCGACGAGGGTGATCAGCTCGTCGGCGTAGGCGGTGACGGCGGCCTTCAGACGCTTGGCCTGGGGGTTGCGGGGGTCCTGGAAGGGCCTGAGGGCGACGTCCCACGCGCTGCGCAGGGGCCGGTAGCCGGGGCCGCCCTGGATCAGGATGTGGTTGACCTCCAGGGAGGGTCCGAGCGGCCAGTCGGCCGGCACCCTGCCCTCGGAGCGGGCCCGCCAGTTCTCCAGGCCCTTGGGCCAGCCGTCGTCGTCCTGGAGCACCTGGAGCGACTCGCGGTAGCCGAGGACCAGCCAGGCCGGCACCCCCAGCAGATCGACCGGCGCGACCGGGCCGTGCCGCTGCCGCAGCCGTTCGTACACGAGCGCGGGACGCACCTCGTAGTCCCTGGTCAGCAGCGGTTCGGGAGCGAGTGTCTCCAGCCTCGTGTCGTCCAGGTCCACGGATCCGCCGTCACCCCGCTGGGATTCCATCCTCTTGCCCACCCTCCGACACGCCCTGTACCGGCACACCATCAGTCGGTAGCCGGAAACGGTGGGGACCCTACCCCAGGCTGAACTCGCGGGTAACGAGGGGGGGTCGGGTGGTGGGGCGGGGCGGCCGCGGGTCAGGCCGCCGTGTAGCCGAGTTGACGGCGCATGTAGGGCGTCATGAGGCTCTTCGCCTTGGCCAGGGTGGTGGTGCGGCTGCCGAGAACGGCTGACTCGCCGCCCGGCACGGGCAGCACCGTCAGACCGTCGGCGGGACCGAAGGGCACGATGAGCGGGGTGCGCTGGATCGGGCGGTACAGGCGCGGTTCCTTGCGGTGCCTGCCGGAACTCTGCAGGTAGGAGCGGATGTTGTGGGCGGCGATGTCCGCCTGGGCGAGGGCGGCAGGGGTGATCTTGAGTTCACTGACGTCGTTCACGTCGCCTACGGCGAACACGTCCAGCCAGCCCTCGACCCGGAGGGCCCGGTCCACCTTCACGCGGCCGGCTCCGTTGAGCCAGTCGCCGTGGCCGGCCAGGCGCAGCCAGAGCGTGTTGGGGGTGGTGCCCGTCGCCCAGAAGGACAGGTCGGCGTCGATGACGGTGCCGCGGGCGTCGCGGTAGGTGCCGTAGTCGTTGCCGGGCGACATGAAGGAGTCGAGCCGCACCTCGACGTCGTGGGACTCCAGCCAGGCCAGGGCCTTGCGGCCGGGACGGGCACTGCCCGTGGCGTCCAGCAGCGCGGGCCCGGAGTGGGCGAGGGTGACCCGGGCGTCCGGGCGGGCGAGGCGGATCTCGGCACTGAGTTCGACGCCGCCGGGGCCGCCGCCGACGACCAGGACGTGCTCGGCCGTGGCGACGTTGCGCTGGTGCTCGGCGAACGACTTGGCCGCTTCCTCGGTCGTGGTACCGGTGAAGCGGGCCGGCTCGGGGTAGTCGGCGCCGGTGGCGATCACGACCACGTCGTACGGCAGCCGCTCGCCCGTGGCGAGGACGACCTGCCGCTCGGCGGTGTCGATGCGGACGGCCTTGCCGGTGACCACCCGGCCGTGGCGCAGCAGCCGGTCGTAGGGGATGAAGGGCGTCTGCGTCCATGTGGGGTGCACTCCGGCGCGCAGGGAGGCGATGCGGTGGAAGAAGACCTCTTTGCGGTCCACCAGCGTGACCCGGGCGGTGCCGTCCAGGCGTTTGGCCAGCCGGACACCGGCGTAGCCGCCGCCGATCACCACTACGTCGCCGTCGTGCACACCGGGCCTCCTGTGCCTCATGGGGGGGGGGAGCGAGGGCCGCCGCGGACGGGCCCCGCTCGGATCGGCCCCCGGCGGCCACTCGACTGACGCGACAGTAGCCCTTGAAACCTAAAGGGATTCCGAGGTTCCGTGCATGTTCCGTGAAGAGATCGGCACCTGAGCGGCCGTCACTTCCCCCAGATCCGCCGGTAGGCCTCCCGGTAGCCCGACGGATCCCAGCTGGAGGCACCCTCGCTGTTGCCGGCCGTGGCGATGTGCACGGGGGCCACGTACCCGCTGTCGGGACGGCCCGAGAAGGCGCGGTTGAACTCGTCGATGATCTGCCAGCCCTGGAGGGACAACGGCTCGGGTACGGTCGCGGCCTGGTACTGCCTGCTGTTGATGCGCTGGAAGGCGGACGGGTCGCCGTCGCCGGCCCCGATGTTGAAGGGCGGCCCGGAGCCCTTCTCCCCGGCGGCTCGGAAGGCGGGGGCGGCGTCGGCGAAGTACAGGTCGTTGATGGCCACGGAGTGGGTCCAGCGGTCCTGGAAGCGGGAGAGCAGGGAGGAGATCTCCCGGGGGGTGCGGCTGCTGGCGTCCGGGATCGGGATGTTCTCCACCGAGAGCAGCCGCACGCCCTGGCAGCTCTCCAGCTCCTCGCGGATCAGGTCGGACTTGTTCCGCGCGAAGGGGATCGACGCGTCGGTGATGAGCACGACCCCGGCACGGCCGTCGGAGTCGGAGATGATCCACTGCGCGCTGATGCGGGCGACGTCCTGGACGCGGGTGGTGACGTTGGTGAAGAGGTCGGGCTGCCGGCTGGGGCCGGGCTCGGGGACCGCGTGCCAGCCGATGAGCGGGATGCCCTGCGCGTTGGCCCGGGCGGCCTGCCGGGCCGTCGAGTCGGGGTCGAACCCGCCGATGACGATGCCCGAGGGCCGCAGGGCGACGGCGTCGCTCATGGCCGCCTGGATGCCGGCCGGGGTGCCGCCGCCGTCGATGACCCGGACGTTCCAGCCGATGGCCCGCGCGGCGTCCCGGACCCCGTTCGCCGCGCCCGCGACACCGGGATTGGTCATGGTCTGCGCGACGAAGACGATGGTCTTGCCGGGCACCGCCGCGGGGCCGCCGGTGGGTCCACCCCAGTCGATGTCGGTCCGCTCCGCCCGGGTGACGGCTTCCCGGGCCCGGGCGTGGACGGCGGGGCAGCCGCTCGAACCCGTCACGGTCTCGTCCGCGCCGTCCGAGGAGCCCCGTTCGCAGCCGGTGAGGGCGGCGGCCGTGGCCAGCAGGGCGCAGAAGGCGAGCCGCGCGGTGCGGACTGCGGGGGCGGCCTTGCGGGTGCGGTGCACGGGAGCTCCAGTGAGGGGATCGAAGCGGCGGGACGCGCCGGGAGGGTCAGGGCGGGGCCGTGCCGCCCTCCCGCGCCGGGGAGGACGGGGGCGGCGCGGCGGGTGCGTCGCGGGCCGCGCCGCCGCGCAGCCGGCGGCGGGCGGCGTATCCGGCCAGGCCCACGGCGATGAGCAGGGTGCCGCCGTTGAACAGCGGGACGGTCCAGAACTCGGCGCCCAGCTGGGCGATGCCGGTGAGGCCGACGGCGAGGACGGCCACGGCGACGACGGTGCCGAGGGCGTTGGGCCGGCCGGGCTTGATCGCCGTGGAGCCGAGGAGGGCGCCGACGAAGGCGGGCAGCAGGTAGTCGAGGCCCACGCTCGGGTTGCCGATCTGCTGCTGGGCGGCGAGCAGCACACCGGCGAAGCCGACGATCAGGCCCGAGGCGGCGAACGCGTAGACGGTGTACGTGCGGGTCGGGATGCCCACGAGGTCGGCCGCGCGCGGGTTCGACCCGACGACGTACAGGTACCGGCCGAGGGGCATCCGCTCCAGCACCAGCCAGAGGACGGCCGCCAGGGCGAGCACGTAGAAGGCGGGGACGGGGAGACCGAGGAACGAGGAGTCGTAGAGGTCGGTGAACGCGGGCGGCAGGCCTTGCGGGCCGGGGACGATCCGGCCGCCGTCGGTGATCCAGCCGGTCACGGCGTACATCATGCTGCCGGTGCCGAGGGTTGCGATGAAGGAGTCGATCCGGCCGAACTCGACGACGACACCGTTGAGGACGCCCACGACCAGTCCTCCGGCGAGCACGGTGAGGCAGGCGAGCGGCCAGGGCCAGCCCTCGTTGACGACGAGCTGCAGCACCATCACATGGGCCAGGCCGAGGCCGTAGCCGATCGAGAGGTCGAACGCGCCGGTGACGACGGGCACCATCGCGGCGAGCGCGAGCACGGCCGGGATCGACTGGTTGGACAGGATCGAGTCGACGGTGTCCAGCGTGGGGAAGGTGTCCGGCAGGGCGAGGGAGAAGACCAGGT
The DNA here is from genome assembly GCF_042803315.1 of Streptomyces sp. NPDC057424. Classification (NCBI taxonomy): domain Bacteria; kingdom Bacillati; phylum Actinomycetota; class Actinomycetes; order Kitasatosporales; family Streptomycetaceae; genus Streptomyces; species Streptomyces sp. NPDC057424. The sequence continues at coordinate 41,409 of NZ_JBHVCP010000010.1, read as the reverse complement.
AGAGCAGGGCGGTGAGGGCGAGCAGGCCGTAGGCGCCGATGTGGTGGCCGCCGGGACGGCGCCGCGGCCGGGACGGCGGCGTCACGGGTGACCGCCCGTGGACGGGAGCATGGCCGAGGCCGCCCGGGTGAGTCCGGCGACGGTGAGGGCGGGGCCGCTCAGCTCGGCCGTCACGGTTCCGCGCACGAAGACCAGCGTGCGCCGGCACACGCTCGCCACCTCCTCGAAGTCGGTGGACAGCAGCAGCACCGCGAGGCCCGCCTCCAGCGCCTCGTGGAGCAGGCCGTGGATCGCGGCCTTGGCGCCCACGTCGACGCTCGCGGTCGGCTCCTCCAGGATCAGCAGCCGCAGGTCGGTCCGCAGCCAGCGGCCGATCATGACCTTCTGCTGGTTGCCGCCGGACAGCGTGGCGATGGGGGCCTCGGTATCGCGGGGGCGCACCGCGAACCGCTCGATCAGGGCGGCGGCCCGGGCCCGTTCGCCGCGGGGGCCGATCCAGCGCGGTACCGGCAGGCCGCCCGCGCTCGGGTTGGCCAGGAGGTTCTCCCGTACGGTCAGCTCGGCGAGGCAGCCCTCCCGCAGCCGGTCGCCCGGCACGAGCCCGACCCCGAGGGCGACGGCCTCCGCGACGGTGCGGGGCCGGTACGGCCGCCCGTGCAGCAGGGCCCGCCCGGCCAGGAGGGGCCGGGCGCCGGCGAGGGCGCGGCCCAGGTCCATGTGCCCGGCGTCGGAGAGACCGACCAGGCCGAGGATCTCCCCGGCCGCGAGTTCGAAGCCGACGGGTCCGGCCCGGGCCGTGCGCACGCCGTCGAGGGTCAGGACGGGGGGTGCGTCGGCCGGGGTCGCGGCAGGGCGGTGGACGACCGGTCCGTCCGCCTCGCCGACGATGTCGCGGACCAGCCGCGCGGGACTGCGGCCGGCGAGCCGGCCGTGGCTGACCACGCGGCCGTCCCGCAGGACGGCGAAGGTGCCCGCGACCCGGTACACCTCGTCCAGACGGTGGCTGACGTAGAGGATCGCGTGCCCGCGGTCGCGCAGGTCGTGCAGGACGCGGAAGAGCCGGGCGCAGTCCGCGGCGGGCAGGCGGGCGGTCGGTTCGTCGAGGACGATGAGCCGTGCGTGAGCCGCCAGGGCGCGGGCGATCGCGACCAGTGAACGGTCGGCCGGCGCGAGAGCGGAGACCGGCGTGTCCGGGTCGAGGTGGGCGGCGACGATCCCCAGGGCCCGGACACAGCGCGCGCGGGTGCGCCGCCAGGAGATCAGCCCGGTCCGGCACCCGTACCCGGTGGTCAGGGCGACGTTCTCGGCGACCGTCATCCACTCCACGAGACCGAGGTCCTGGTGGATGAACGACATGCTCCGGGCGACGGTGGGGCCGCCGAGGGGTTCCCCGGCGACGGTGATCTGCCCCGCGTCGGCGTGGTGGACTCCGGCGAGGATCTTGATGAGCGTGGACTTCCCGGCGCCGTTGGGCCCGAGGAGGGCGAGGACACTGCCGGCGTACACGTCGAGGTCGACCCCGGCCAGCGCGACGGTGCCGCCGAACCGCTTGCTGAGTCCGCGGATCCGGACCAGGGGTTCCGGCCCGAAGGGTGAAGCCGTCTCCGGGGGCGTGTCGGGAGCGTCGCGCACGCGATCAAATTACAGCATTTCGGGCATTTCTCGGATCGCCGCGACTCCTCCGGGGCGAGACCTCCAGGGCGGCCGGAGCGGGATCGGCCTGCGGCCGCCGCCCTGGGTCCGTGGCCGCGTCAGGCCGCGTCGAGCCCGCACTCGGCCCAGATGACCTTGCCTTCGGGCAGGTAGCGCGTACCCCAGCTCTGCGAGAGCTGCGCGACGAGGAACAGACCCCGTCCGCCCTCGTCCGTACTGGCCGCCCGGCGCAGGTGGGGTGCGGTGTTGCTGGCGTCGGAGACCTCGCAGATCAGGGTCCGGCCGTAGAGCAGCCGCACCCGGATGGGCCCGGCGCCGTGCCGGATGGCGTTGGTGATCAGCTCGCTGAGGATCAACTCCGCGGCGAACGCGGCCTCGTCGAGCCCCCGGTCGGACAGCCACCGGATCGCGGACGCCCGGACCTCGCCGACGAGGGCCGGGTCGGCGGACAGCTCCCAGGCGGCGATCCGGCCGGGATCCAGGGCGTGGACGCGGGCGACGAGCAGGGCGATGTCGTCGTGCGGGTGAGCGGGCGCCACGGTGTCCAGGATCGCCTGGCAGGTCTCCTCGGGGGCACGCTCGGGATGGGCCAGGGCCTCGCTCAACTGCTCCAGCACCACGTCGACGTCGCGGTGCCGGTCCTCGATGAGCCCGTCGGTGTACAGGACCAGCTGGCTGCCCTCGGGAAGGTCGACCTCGGCGGTGTCGAAGGGCAGGCCGCCGAGGCCGAGCGGGGGCCCGGCCGGCAGGTCGGGGTAGGTCACGGTGCCGTCGGGCCGGACGAGCGCGGGCGGCGGGTGACCAGCGCGGGCCATCAGGCACCGCTGCGCGGCCGGATCGTAGACGGCGTAGAGGCAGGTCGCGCCGATGACGCCGGCGCCCTTGCCGTCGGGGTCCTCCCGGTCCAGGCGGCCCACGAGGTTGTCCAGGTGGGTGAGGACCTCGTCCGGCGGGAAGTCGAGCTCGGCGAAGCTGCGCGCGGCGGTGCGCAGCCGGCCCATGGTGGCCGCGGAGAGCATGCCGTGACCGACGACGTCGCCGACGAGGAGTCCGACGCGGGCGCCGGACAGGGGGATGACGTCGTACCAGTCGCCGCCCACGTCGGATTCGGCGGGCAGGTAGCGATGGGCGACCTCCACGGCGTCCTGGTCGGGCAGGCCGTGCGGGAGCAGCCGGCGCTGGAGTGCGAGGACCATGGTGCGCTCATGGGTGAAGCGCCGGGCGTTGTCGATGGACAGGGCGGCGCGCGAGGCGAGTTCCTGGGCCAGGGAGCGGTCGTCGTCCCCGAAGGAACCCTCCGCCCGGTAGAAGCAGGCGACACCCAGGACGACACCGCGGGCGAGCAGGGGCACCGCGATGAGGGAGTGCACGTGGGCCAGCAGGGGCGCGGCGTGCTCGGCGTCCTGGGCGAGCCAGCCCGCGGCGGCCTTCAGGTCCGGTTCCAGCACAGCCTCGCCGCTGCCGAGGCAGCGCAGCTGGGGCGCGGCCGGGCCGAAGTCGACGCGCTTGCCGGGCGGGGTGAAGGGCAGGCCCTCACGGATGCCGTGGACGACCGTGCGGCGCAGGTCGGCGAGGGGGTCGGCGGACTCCTCGCCACGCAGTACGGCATCGGGCAGGTCGATGGTGACGAAGTCGGCGAGTCCGGGCACGGCGGTCTCGGCGAGTTCCTCGGCGGTGCGACGCACGTCCAGGGTGGTGCCGATGCGGGTGCTGGCCTCGGACAGCAGTTCCAGACGGCGGCGCGCGGCCAGGGCGTAGGCCCCGACCTGCGGCTCCCCCAGCATCACCAGCCCCCGGGCTGGGAACGCCGCTTCCGCGTGCTCGCCCGCACCACGGCCCCCACCGGCCGCGAGAACCCCGCCGGGCCCGGCGAGACCCCTGCCCCCGTCAGCGGTGCCGACCGTACCGGGGTCGGCGGTGGTCCGGTCACTGCCGGACGCGGCGGGCTCGGAGGCAGTCCGGCGGCCGTCGGCCGTGGCGGGCCCGGCGGCGGGCGGGTCGCTGTGCGCCGCGACGGGCACGGCGGGCGTTCCGGACCCGCGGTGCTCACCCGGGCCGTCGGTCCCGCCGGGGCTCGCTGTCCCGCCGTTTCCTTCGGTCGTGACGACCGGGCCCGGGGCCACGGCGACGTGCCCGGACGGCAGGGTGATCGGCGGGCGCGCGGCGGGGGCGGTGAGGCCGGACAGCTCGTCCATCTGGTGCGGTATGACGAGCGGCTCCACCGCCGGGGAGCCGGACAGCACGGCCTCGACGGCGATGCCCCGCACACCGGCGCCACTCGTCACCGGACGGATCACGAGCGCCACCCGCCGGCCGTCGGGCAGGGTCACCTCGGCAGCTCCCCGCTGCGCACCGGAGATCAGCTCGGCCGCCTTCTCCCTCAGAATGGCCTGGTCGCGGGGGTGAAACTCCGTCGCCAGCGCGTCCAATGCCACCCCACGGTGCGGACCGGGCGTCCCGGCCCCGGTGGCCAGGTACGTCCGCAACAGGGCCCGCTCGCGCGCGGAACTCTGCCCCAGCAGCCGCCGCTCGATGCCGTCGGCCGCCCTGCGGATCGCGACGCCCAGTGCGGGCCGCTCGAAGCCGCGCGGATAGCCCAGGCACAGGACGCCCTCGATGCGCCCGCTGAGCGGGTCACGGACGGGTAGCGCGACACAGGCGCTCTGCTGGGAGCGCTCCGCGAAATGCTCGGCGCCGTAGACGCGGATGAGCCGCCGCTCCGCCAGGGCCAGCCCGATGCCGTTGGTACCGGCGACCTGCTCGGCGAAGACGAACCCCGGGACGACCTGAATGGCCGGGAGGCTCCTGACCATCGACGGGTCCCCGAAGCGGCGCAGCAGGACCGTCCCGTTCGCGTCGGCGACCGAGATGTTGACCTGGCTGCCGGCGAACGTGGCCTGCAGCCGGTCGAGCACCGGCAGGGCCGCCCGGACGATTCGGCCGCCCGGGTCGAAGTCCTCCCGGAAGGGGAGGCCGAGCGTGTCCGGCGACAGGCCCAGGGACCGGCAGCGCTGCCACGAGCTCAGGATGGACGTCCGTACGCCCGTCTCGACCGGCTCACCCTGGAGGAACAGCTCACGAAGACTGGCGGGCCCCGTGCCGTCCGTCGCACGCCCCGCCGACCTGGGTTCCTCGCCGGACCGAACCACTCTTCGCCTCACTTGCGCCCGCGGTAGGCCGCTGCTCGGAAGAGAATCTGGCATTGATGAGGATACGGGCATTACGGGCGGACGTCACGGCGCGCCCGGGCCACGTGGGACCGGCGGCCGGCAGGCCGGGGCGGCGGGAGCGCGCTCATCCCAGGAAACTCAGGCGCACCTTCCGTTCCGGGTTGTCCTTGTTGGTGTCCACCAGGCACACCGACTGCCACGTACCGAGCTCCAGCCGGCCGCCCAGCACCGGCAGGGTCGCGTGAGGCGGGACGAGGGCGGGCAGAACGTGGTCGCGGCCGTGGCCGGGGCTGCCGTGCCGGTGCTGCCAGCGGTCGTCGGCGGGCAGCAGGGTGTGCAGCGCGGCCAGGAGGTCGTCATCGCTGCCGGCGCCGGTCTCGAGGACGGCGATGCCGGCCGTGGCGTGCGGGACGAAGACGTTGAGAAGGCCGTCGCGGCCGGCCGCCGCCTCACGCAGGAAGGACTCGCAGTCGCCGGTGATGTCGAGGACCCTCTCCGCGGTACCGGTGCTGACGTTCAGAACTCGGGTGGTGAAGACATCTGACATGCCCCCATCCTGACGCACACGCCGGGCTCCCCCGGACCACGCCGGGCCGGATGGCTACACGGACGCCCCGCCGATCGGGACGCCGCTGCGAGCAGGGGCCCCGTACGGCGCACCTGGACGACGTGGATCACGATCGCCGTCGACAAGCCGCTGACCGCTTCCGAGCAAAGACCGCCGCCACGCGTCACGGCATCTCATCCCGCGCGAGGTGGACGTCGCCGGGTTCACCCCCACCCGCTTCGACGGCGGCCTGCCGCCGTCGACGACACGGGTGCGCCCCTCCACCGGTCGTGAGGCGGCCGTGGGGCTCCCACGCCACGGGGCGGGGAAGCCGCGCGTCACGGCCTGGTGACGACCGAGCCGTCGTAGACGTTGCCGGGGGTCGCGACCGCGGTGACCGCCCGGGCGAGCAGCGTCGACGGCTCCTGGCCCTCGACCGTGACATCCGTGTTGATCATGATGACCAGGGTGGCCTGCTGCGAGGGCAGGTAGACGGTCACCGTCTCGTAGCCCGGGATCGAGCCGTTGTGCCCGATCCAGCCGTTGGTCTCGAAGATGCCGAGGCCGTAGTCGGTCCCGGGGTACCCGGTGGGCAGCATCCGCAGCCGCTGCGCCTGGGTCTCGGGACTGAGCAGCTCACCGGTGGCGACGACCTTCGCCCAGCGGCGCAGATCGTGCAGGTCCGAGATCATCGCCCCGGCCGCCCAGGCCCAGCTGGGGTTCCAGTTCGTGACGTCCTCGACCTCGCCGCTGAGCGTCTGGTCGGTGTAGCCGCGCGGATGCGGCTCGGGGAACTCGTCGTCCCGCGGGAACAGGGTGTGGCGCAGCCCGGCCGGGCGGAGCACCCGCTCGTGGATGACGTCGGCGAGCTTGCGACCGGTGACCTTCTCGATCACCAGGCCGAGCAGGACGAGGTTGGAGTTGGAGTACTGGAAGTCCTCTCCCGGCCCGAAGGTGTTCGCGTGCCGGAAGCCGTAGGTGAGCACCTCGCGGGGGTTGAAGTAGCGCTCCGGGTCGCTCAGCAGGTCGTGGATGAAGCCGGCGTCGGCGGTGTACGGGAACAGGCCGCTGCGCATCCCGGCGAGCTGGCGCAGCGTGATCCGATGGCCGTTGGGCACGCCCCGGACGTACTTCGCGATCGGGTCGTCCAGCGCGATCCGGCCCTCGTCGACCAGTTCGAGCAGTGCGGTGACCGTGAAGGTCTTGGTCTCGCTGCCGATCCGGACGTAGGAGTCGGCGGTCATCGGCATGCGGGTGACGGTGTCGGCCACACCGGTCGCGCGGACGTAGCTCCCCTTGCCCGGCATCCACAGCCCGACTACGGCACCGGGGATGCCGGCCTGCTCGCGGACCTGGGCGATGGCCCGGTCCAGCCGTTCGGAGACCTCGCGTCCGAGGCCGTGCCGGGTGGAGGTGTCGTGGTCGTGCCGGGTGGAGGTGTCGCGGTCGTGCCGGGCGGGGACGGAGGCGGCCGTGGCGGGCAACGCCGCCATGGGGGCCAGTACGGACGCCACGAGCAGTGCTGCGGCGAACAGGCGGCGGGAGGGGGTACGTCGCATGAGGGGCGCCTCTTCCGGAGGTGGCGGGTCGGGAGGATCATCACCAGGCGGCTCCCCGGCCGGCGCCTTTGCGGTCCGCCGACCGGAGGAGTCCACTCGTTCGGCGCCGCGCGAGCGGTCCGCCGGGAAGATCCGCGCAGGAAGATCCATGGAGGGAAGATCCACGGCCTCGTCCCGGTTGGTAGAAGCGTGAACAACACACGCGAGGTCGACGTGGTCGTCATAGGCGCGGGTCAGGCCGGACTGGCCGGCGCCTATCACCTGCGGCGATCCGGCTACCAGCCGGGCCGCGACTTCGTCGTGCTGGACCACTCCCCCGGCCCCGGCGGTGCCTGGCAGTTCCGGTGGCCGTCACTGACGTACGGCAAGGTGCACGGGATGCACGCGCTGCCGGGCATGGAGCTCACGGACGCGGACCCGCAGCGGCCGTCCGCCGAGGTGATCAGCGCGTACTTCGACCAGTACGAACGGACCTTCGACCTGCGGGTCAGGCGCCCGGTGGACGTACGGGCCGTGCGTGAGGGGACCGGCGGGCGGCTGCTCGTGGAGACCTCGGACGGCGTGTGGCCGGCGCGGGCCCTGATCAACGCGACCGGCACCTGGGACCGGCCGTTCTGGCCGCGCTACCCGGGCCAGGAGACCTTCCGGGGACGGCAGTTGCACACCGCGCAGTACGCCGGGCCCGAGGAGTTCGCCGGGCAGCGGGTCGTGGTGGTGGGCGGCGGCGCCTCGGGCACCCAGCATCTGCTGGAGATCGCCTCGCACGCGGCGGCCACCACCTGGGTGACGCGACGCCCGCCCGTCTTCCGTGAGGGGCCCTTCGACGAGGAAGCGGGCCGCGCGGCGGTGGCGCTCGTCGAGGAGCGGGTACGGCAGGGACTGCCGCCCCGCAGCGTCGTCTCGGTCACCGGGCTGCCGCTCAACGACGCGATCCGGCAGGGCATCGAGGACGGGGTGCTCGACCGGCAGCCGATGTTCGACCGCATCACACCCACGGGGATGGCCTGGACCGGCGGCCGCCACATCGACGCCGACGTCATCCTGTGGGCCACCGGCTTCCGCGCCGCCATCGACCACCTCGCGCCCCTGCGGCTGCGCGCCCCGGGCGGCGGCATCCGCATGGAGGGCACGCACGCGGCCGCGGACCCCCGCGTCCACCTCGTCGGCTACGGCCCGTCGGCCAGCACCATCGGAGCCAACCGGGCCGGCCGCGCGGCCGTACGGGACATCAGGCGGCTGCTGGAACGGGAACCGGCCGCCGCGTGACGCGGACCGGGGTCCACGGGCTGTCACCCGGCCGCCTGCGCCCCGCTCTTCTTCCTCTGTGCGTTGAACTCCGCGACGTTGCGCTGGTGTTCCTGGTAGTCAGCCGTGAAGCGGGTGTCGCCCGGGCGGACCGTGACGAAGTACAGCCAGTCCCCCGGGGGCGGGTTGACGGCCGCGCGCATCGCCTCCTCGCCGGGGTTGTCGATGGGCGTGGGCGGCAGGCCCATGCGCTGGTACGAGTTGTAGGGGCTGTCGATGCGGGTGTCGCTCTCCGTCGTGCGGAGGGTGGAGCGATTGAGCGCGTAGTTGATGGTGGAGTCCATCTGCAGCGGCATGCCGCGTTCGAGACGGTTGAAGATGACCCGGGCCACCTTGCCCATGTCGGCCCTGGTGGCCGCCTCCGCCTGGACGAGGCTGGCGATGGTGACGGCCTGATACACGTTCATGGCGTTGCGCTGCGCCCCGGCGGCGATGGGCGCGCCGTTGAACTTCTCGTTCGCGGTGTCGACCATCAGCGCGAGGAGTTTGTCCGGCGTGGTCTTCTCCTCGAGCGGATAGGTGGCCGGGTAGAGGTAGCCCTCCGGATTGCCCTCGGCGTCGTTCGGCAGTTTCAGCGTGGCCTTGTCCAGGGACTTCTTCGTGCTTCCGGCGGGCAGTTCGAGGGCCTTGTCGACGGCCGCGTAGACCTGGCTCGCACGCCAGCCCTCCGGGACGGCCAGGGTCGTGGGCCGGCCCTCCTCCTCGGTCCCCAGGGTCAGCAGCGGCACCGCCACGGCGGTACCGACCACGACGGCTCCGGTCGCGACGAGGGCGATGCGGCCCCGGCGCGTCAGTCGAATCGTGCTCCGTGGCGGAGTGTTCTTCTGCATGCGGGCACGGTAACCCGCATATCGCCACAAACCCGGCATATTTTCATCTTGTCGGTTCCAGTTGGGCGTCCCGGCGTACGAGCGCCGCGTACCGGCCGCCCTGCTCCAGGAGCTCCTCGTGCGTGCCGCGTTCGACGGCGCGGCCCGAGTCGAGGACCACGATCTGGTCGGCGCGGCGCACGGTGGACAGCCGGTGGGCGATGGTGAGGGTCGTGCGGTTGGCCGACAGGGCGTCGATGGCGTCCTGGACGGCGGCCTCGGTGCGGGTGTCCAGCGCGCTGGTGGCCTCGTCGAGGATGAGGACCGGCGGGTCGCGCAGGATGGTGCGGGCGATGGCCAGGCGCTGCTTCTCCCCGCCGGAGAAGCGGTGGCCGCGCTCGCCGACGACGGTGTCGTAGCCGTCGGGCAGGGCCGCGATGTGGTCGTGGATCTGCGCCGCCTTCGCCGCCTGGTGGAGTTCCTCGTCGGTGGCACCGGGCTTGGCGAAGCGCAGGTTGTCGGCGACCGAGGCGTGGAAGAGGTACGTCTCCTGGGAGACGACACCGACCGCGCGGGCCAGGGTGCCGAAGTCGAGGTCGCGGACGTCGACCCCGTCGAGCGTGACGCGGCCGCCGGTGACGTCGTAGAGCCGGGGCACCAGGTAGCCGAGGGTGGACTTGCCGGCGCCGGTCGGGCCGACGATCGCGAGGCTGCCACCGGCCGGGACGGTGAGGTCGATGCCGTCGAGGACCGGGCCGCCCTTGCCGTCGTAGCCGAAGGAGACCTTCTCGAAGCGGACCTCGCCCTTGACCCGGTCGAGGCACACCGGGTCGGGGCGCTCGGTGATGTCGATCGGCAGGTCGAGGTACTCGAAGATGCGCTGGAAGAGGGCGAGCGAGGTCTGGATCTGCACACCCGTCGACAGCAGGCTCACGGCCGGACGGAACAGGCCCTGCTGGAGCGAGACGAAGGCGACGATCGTGCCGATGGAGACCGCGGGGCCGCCCAACCGGAAGGCCATGCCGGCGGTCCAGTAGATGACGGCGGGCAGGGCGGCCATGACGATCGTGATGACGGCCATGCGCCACCGGCCTGCCATGTTCGACCGCACCTCCAGGTCGACGAGTTCCTCGGACTCGTCGGAGAAGGACTTCGTCAGCGAGTCGGAGCGGCCCATCGTGCGGCCGAGCAGGATGCCGCTGACGGAGAGCGACTCGGTGACGGTGGCGGCCATGGCGGCCATCTGCTTCTGGCGCTGGGTGGTGATCTTCCGGCGTTCGTTGCCGACGCGGCGGCTGATCCACACGAACACCGGCAGCAACAGCAGGGAGACGACCGTCAGGCGCCAGTCGAGGGCGAGCATCGCGACGATCGTGGCGACCACGCTGGTGACGTTGGAGACCAGGGAGGTCGCGGTGGAGGTCACGGTGGCCTGCATGCCGCCGATGTCGTTGGCGATGCGCGACTGCACCTCGCCCGTGCGTGTGCGGGTGAAGAAGGCCAGGGACATCCGCTGGAGCCGGCCGTACACGGTGGTGCGCAGGTCGTGCATGACGCGCTGGCCGACCGTCGTGGAGATCAGGGTCTGGAGGACTCCGAAGACGCTGGTGAGGACGGCGCTGAGGATCATGCCGAGGGCGAGCAGACTGAGCAGGCCCGTACGCCCTTCGGGGATCGCGACGTCGAGGATCTCCTTCAGCAGGAAGGGCGTGGCGACCGAGACCAGCGACGCGGCGCCGACCAGCAGGCCGACGATCGCGAGGCGGCCCCGGTAGGGGCGGAAGAGGCCGAGGATGCGGCGGACCTGCCGGGGCTGCTGCTTCGCGTCGGCCGGCGGGGTCCAGGGGGCTTCACGGTCGGGATGCATGGGCTCCTACGAGGGATGCGGCGGATCGGATCGTAGCTCATTGTTACCTAGACTCACAATGAACAGCATCCTGATATTGTTCCCGCATGACCACGCCCGACCCCGACGGCCTGCTCGCCGAGCAGTTGCTGCGGCTCACCCGCCGGGTGCACCGCATCCAGAAGCGCCACCTGGAGCACCGCGACCTCGGTATCACCCCGGCACAGTCCCGGCTGCTGCGCACGCTGGCGCACTGGGGTTCACCGCCGCGCATGGCCGACCTGGCCGAGCGCCTGGAGGTGGTGCCGCGGGCCGTGACGACGCTGGTCGACGGTCTGGAGGCGAGCGGCAAGGTACGACGGGTCCCGGACCCGGCGAACCGGCGGGTGATCCGCATCGAGCTCACGGACGACGGCCGCGGCGCGCTGCGCGAGCTGCGGGCGGCGCGCAGGTCGGCCGCTGAGGAGATCCTGGCTCCGCTCACGGGGGCTCAGCGTGAGGCGCTCGGGGGGTTGCTGGACACACTGATCGACGGGACGCCGGTGCGGCCCTGCTGACAGGCACACGAAAGCGGGCCGTGGCCGCCGGAGCGGTGGTCACGGCCCGCCTTCTTTTCGGTCAACCGGCCTCGGGGGCGGGCTCCTTGAGCTCCTTGGCCTTCTGGGCCGGGATTCCCGGCGCCAGCGCCTCGGCGTCGGCCGCGCCGCCGGGACCCTCCTCGCCGTCGTCCGGCGGGGAGGCGTCCTCCCCGTCGAGCACCCTCTTCGCCCGGGCGGTGTCCAGGGCCCCCTCCCAGCGGGACACCGCGAAGACTGCCACGCAGTTGCCGAGCAGGTTGGTGACGACGCGCATCGAGTCCATGATGCGGTCCACGCCGAGCAGCAGCGCGACGGCTCCGGCGGGGATCGCCCCCAGGGACGAGGCGGTCGCGGACAGGGCGAGAAACGCCGAACCGGGGATGCCCGCCATGCCCTTGCTGGTCAGCATCAGCACCAGCACGACAGTGATCTGCTGGCCGAGGCCGAGGTCCACGCCCACGGCCTGGGCGACGAACAGCGTGCCGATGGAGAGGTAGAGCGAGGCGCCGTCGAGGTTGAAGGAGTAGCCGGTGGGGAGCACCAGCCCCACGGCGTCGTCGCGGGCGCCGGCCCGGCGCAGCTTCTGCATCACGCGTGGCATGACCGACTCGGTGGACGCGGTACCCAGCGCGAGCAGCATCTCCTCGCGGATGTAGCGCAGGAACTTCCACAGACTGAGGCCGGTCACGGCCCTCAGGGCCACAGCCAGCAGCGCGACGAACAGCACCGCCGCCACATAGCAGAGCACGATGAGCTTGGCGTACGTCCGCATCACACCCAGGCCGTAGTTGCCGACCAGGTGGGCCATCGCACCGAACACGGCGAGCGGGGCCAGCCGCATGATGAAGCCGACGACCGCGAAGACGATCTCCTGGGCCTGCTCGATCGCGGGCAGGATCTTCGGCACCTTGGTGTGCCCGAGGTGCAGCAGGGCCGCGCCCACCAGGCAGGCCAGGATGAGGACCTGGAGCAGCTCGTTCCCGGCGAAGGCGCCGACGAAGCTCTCCGGCAGTGCGTTCAGGACGAACTCGGTCGTGGTGGGCAGATGCCCGCCGCCCGTCGTCTCGTCCACCGCCGCGGTGTTCAGCGAGGAGGGGTCGACGTTCATGCCCCTGCCCGGGCCGACGACATTGGCGGCGACGAGACCGATGACCAGGGCGGCCGTGGAGGCGATCTCGAACCAGACGAGGGCCTTGACCCCGATCCGGCCGAAGGCCTTCAGGTCACCGGCCTTGGCGATGCCGACGACGACCACACAGAACACGAGCGGCGAGATGACCGTCTTGATGAGGCGGGTGAAACCGTCGCCGAGCGGCTGGAGCGCCGTGGCCGTGTCAGGCCACAGCTTTCCGACGACGATTCCGAGGACGAGCGCGCAGGCAACCTGCGCGAAAAGCGAGGTGCGTAGAGTGCGTGCGACGCGTCGCGGGAGGGACGGTACGGACGGCGGCACGAAGTCTCCTAGGGGACGGGGCGCACAGAAGCAGGGGGCTTCTGCGATGCGGAATGCAGTTTCCGTTTTCGGACAGCCTGGAGGCTGTCTTGATCGCACACAAGGCCGCGGCGTTTCAGCCATGTAAAAGCGTCACGGCAGTGGCGCGGTCGCCGAGAGTCAGCGAGGTGCGCAGCCGGTCGCCCGCGCCGAGGGTGGTCGTACCGCCCATCGTGCAGGTGAAGCGGGTCCGCGCGGTCCGGCTGCCGACGGTCACCGACTCGTCGTCGGTCCAGGCGGCTTCGGGAGTGCCGTTGCCTCACCGTCGGTCCAGGGGTGCGTGGAGGCGTGGGCGAACGAGCGGCTGACCGTGGTTCCGACGCGGCCGTGCGACGTGTCGACGTAGCCGCCGACGGTCAGCCGGTGGGCCCTCGGTGTCGACTGCGTGCTGCGAACCGGGCGTGTGCAGAGACGACTTGGCGAGGTCGCCCTCGCTGTGCACGGTGGGCTTCCCAGTGACCCGCTCGCGCTGCTCGTCCTGCCGGACGAGGACGTTCACGGGCGTGCTCCGGCCGGACTGCCCCTCGGGCACGCCTGGGTGAGTGTCCGGGCTCCGGAAGACCTCGATCCCGCCGACGCGGAGGCAGCCGAGCCGGTCGCACTGGCGCCCCTTGACCTCGCCGTCGAGCCGCAGCACCACTCTGCTCCAGCCGTCGCCGCGGCCGGCGGACGGGGCGCAGGTGCCGCGGTACGGGCCGAAGTCACCGAACTGCGCCCGGGCGAGGGTGACTTCGCAGGACGTGCCGGACGGCCTCGCCACGGGCGGGGCGGCCGTGACCGGGTCGTGCCAGTCGGTGCCGAACTCGGCGGGGACGCCGGCCGCCGAGGCCGGGCCGATTCCGTTCGGTGGGCGGAAAACCTGTTGCCTCCGGCCACGCGGCGAGGCGAACCTGTCACGGTTTGCTGCCTTCGGCCGGACCCCATCCCCCCTGACACGAGCCACTGGGACGTCATGCAGATTCAAGACCTTCCGTACCCCGACCCAGGCGTGCCGGACGCGCGTTCGGGTCCCCGATTCCTGTGGTGGCTCTTCCGGAATCAGCTGGGCGGTCAGCTCAAGTCGCTGGCCTGGGGGCTGCTGCACTTCGCCTCCGTCGCCGCGCTGCCGTTCTGTGTCGGCGTCGCCGTACAGGCCGTCGTCGACCGCTCCGGCGACCGGCTCGCCCTGGCGGGCGGCCTGCTGGCGCTGGCCTGCGTCGGCAACGCCGTCGGCGACACCTTCCTGCACCGCACCGCGATCACCAACTGGATCACTGCGGCCGCCCGCGTCCAGCAACTCCTCGCCCGCAAGGCCGCCCATCTGGGCTCGGCGCTGACCCGGCGCGTCGCGGCCGGTGAGGTGGTGGCGGTTTCGACCGGTGACGTCGAGAAGATCGGCTGGTTCGTCGAGGCCCTGTCCCGCTTCACCGCGGCCCTGGTCACCGTCGTGCTGGTCTGCGTCGGCCTGCTCGTCTACCAGCCGGCGCTCGGCGTGGTCGTCGCCGTGGGGCTGCCCGCGCTGGCGCTCGCCGTGCTGCCCCTGCTGCCCCGCGCCACCCGGCGCGCCGACACCCAGCGCGAGAAGGCCGGACGCGCCACCGAACTCGCCTCGGACACGGTCGCCGGCCTGCGCGTGCTGCGCGGCATCGGCGGCGAGGAACTGTTCCTCGACCGCTACCGCAGCGCCTCCCAGGAGGTCCGTCACGCGGCCGTGCGCAGCGCCCGCATGTGGTCCCTGATCTCCGCGATCCAGGTCCTGCTGCCCGGTCTGCTGCTCATCGCCGTCGTCTGGTACGGCGTGCGGCTGGCGCGAGAGGGGCGGATCACCGTCGGCGAACTGGTCACCGTCTACAGCTCGGTGATGGTCCTCACCTACCCGCTGCGGCACTTCGAGGAGATCGCCATGGCGTACTCCTTCTCCCGGCCCTCCGCCAAGCGGGCCGCGGGAGTGCTGTCGCTTCAGCGGCCCACGGACACCGCCGGATCGCGCGCGGCCGGCGCCCCCTGCGGTGACCTGTACGACCCGGAGACCGGGCTGCTCGCGCCAGCCGGGCGGCTCACGGCGGTGGTGTGCGGCGACCCGGACGCGGCGGGCCTGCTGGCGGAACGGCTGGGCGGGCACCCGTCCCAGGAGGGCACCTCGGTGCTGCTGGGCGGTGTGCCGCTCGACGAACTCCCGCTGGACAGCGCCCGTACGGCCGTCCTCGTCCAGGACAAGGACCCGGTGCTGCTGTCCGGCACGCTGCGGGAGCTGCTCGACGTACCCGCGTCGGGCGTCGTCCAGCCGCGGGAGGCGCTGGCCGCCGCACAGTGCGACGACGTGCTGGCGGCCCTGGTGCAGGGCTCGCTGGACGCCGCCGATCCCCTCGACGCCCGGATCACCGAACGCGGCCGGTCCCTGTCCGGCGGTCAGCGCCAGCGGCTCGCGCTCGCCCGGTCGCTGATCACGGACCCCGAAGCGCTCGTCCTGGACGAGCCGACCTCGGCCGTCGACTCACACACCGAGGCCCGGATCGCGCAGGGCGTACGGGAGCTGCGCGCGGGGCGCACGACCGTGGTGTTCACCTCCTCCCCGCTGCTGCTGGACCGCGCCGACCGGGTCGTGTTCCTGCACGAGGGCGAGGCCGTCGCGGTCGGCGCCCACCGCGAGCTGGTGCGTACCGAGCCCCGCTACCGGGCGGTGGTCACCCGCGAGACGGACGACGAGACCGCGCTGAACGGCTCGGTCGCCCTGAAGGACGTGCTGAAGGGCGACGCACTGCAGGACGACGACGTACTGCAGGAACTGGAAGAGATCGAGGAGAAGGCATGATCGGCGTCGCGCCACCGGCGTACGACCCGGCGGCCCCGACGACGGCGAACACCCTGCCGGTCGGCGCCCCCGAGACCGTCCGCGCCTATGTGGCCGAACTGCTGCGCCGGCACCGGCGGGCGTTCCTGCTGCTGGTCGCCGTCAACACGGCCGCCGTGATCGCCTCGATGGCCGGTCCCTGGCTGCTGGGCGGACTGGTGGAGCGGGTGTCCGAGGGGGCCCGGGACCTGCGGCTGGAACTCACGGCCGGGCTCTTCGTGGCCGCGCTGGCCGTCCAGGCCGTGTTCGTCCGTCAGGTGCGGCTGCGCGGCGCGATGCTGGGCGAGCGGATGCTGGCCGACCTGCGCGAGGACTTCCTCGTCCGGTCGGTCGGGCTGCCGCCCGGAGTGCTGGAGCGGGCCGGGACCGGCGACCTGCTGTCACGCATCACGACGGACATCGACCGCCTCGGCAACGCCATGCGCGAAGCGGTGCCGCAGCTGTCGATCGGCGTGGTGTGGGTGGTCCTGCTGATGGGCGGGCTGGTGGTCACGGCGCCGCCGCTGGCGCTCGCCGTGCTGCTCGCCCTGCCGCTGCTGATCGTCGGCTGCCGCTGGTACTTCCGGCGGGCGGCCTCGGCCTACCGTTCCGAGGCCGCCGGGTACGCCGCCGTGGCCGCCGCGCTCGCCGAGACCGTGGACGCCGGGCGCACCGTCGAGGCCCACCGCCTCGGCGATCGCCGCGTCGCGCTGTCGGAGCGCCGGATCCGGGAGTGGACGGCCTGGGAGCGGTACACGCTCTGGCTGCGGTCGGTCCTCTTCCCGGTCATCAACGTCACCCACGTGACCGTGCTCGCCTCGGTCCTGATGATCGGCGGTGTGTTCGCCCTCCACGGCTGGATCGACGTCGGCCAGCTGACGACCGGCGCGCTGATCGCTCAGATGCTCGTCGACCCGGTGGGCATGATCCTGCGCTGGTACGACGAGCTGCAGGTGGCCCAGGTGTCGCTGGCCCGGCTCGTCGGGGTCCGGGACATCGAGCCGGACGCCGGGGATCCGTCGGTGGCGCCCGAGGGACGCCATGTGCACGCCGACCGGGTGCACTTCGGCTACCTGGAAGGCGTGGACGTCCTGCGCAAGGTGTCCCTGGAGGTCTCCCCCGGCACGCGGCTGGCCCTGGTCGGCCCCTCGGGCGCGGGAAAGTCCACGCTGGGCCGACTGCTCGCCGGGATCTACGCGCCCCGGGACGGCCGGATCACCCTGGGCAGCGCCGAGCTGTCCCGGATGCCCGCCGAGCGCGTCCGCTCCCATGTGGCCCTGGTCAACCAGGAGCACCACGTCTTCGTGGGCTCCCTGCGCGACAACCTCCGCCTCGCGCGGACCGGTGCCGTGGACGCCGAGCTGTGGGCGGCGCTCGGCGCGGTCGACGCGGACGGCTGGGCCCGTGCGCTCGACGACGGGCTGGACACCGAGGTGGGCTCGGGCGGTCTGGCGCTCACCCCGGCCCAGGCCCAGCAGATCGCGCTGGCCCGCCTGGTACTGGCCGACCCGCACACGCTGGTCCTGGACGAGGCGACGTCCCTGCTCGACCCGCGCGCCGCCCGCAACCTGGAACGGTCCCTGGCCAGGGTCCTCGACGGCCGCACCGTCGTCGCCATCGCCCACCGGCTGCACACCGCCCACGACGCGGACGTCATCGCCGTCGTCGAGAACGGCAGGATCAGCGAGCTGGGCAGCCACGAGGAGCTGGTCGCGGCGGGCGGGGCGTACGCGGCGCTGTGGAGGTCGTGGCACGGGTGAGTCGTGGCCCGCGTGACGGGACGGGCGGGGAGATGCGCTCGCCTTGAGGGCCCCGCGTCCTTGGCGTTGCGCGGTACCGGCGTCCTTGGCGTTGCGCGGTACCGGCGTCCTTGGCGTTGCGCGGTACCGGCGTCC
>NZ_JBHVCP010000010.1:0-23650 GCF_042803315.1 Streptomyces sp. NPDC057424 | reverse complement strand
GTCCTTGGCGTTGCGCGGTCCCGAGCCGGGGTGGAAGGCTGGAATCAGGCACCGGCTCGGGGAACGCCCGGGAACCAGCGGATCGGGCGGCGTCAGTGCTCCGTGCGGCGGCGGCCCGGCACGGGCCCGGTGAGAACGGGCCCGTCCCCACCCCCTGGAGGTACCCGTGAACAGCTCCGACGGCTGGGGAGACGACGTCTACCAGCCGGACCAAGACGAGCAGAGGGAGGACACGGGGCTGCTCGACGCCGAGGACACCCTGGAGAACGACGGCGTCGACGATCCCCTGGACCGGGGCTGGTCCCCTCCCGAGCGGCCCTGGGCGGTCGAGCACCTCGGCGTGACGGCGGCCGAGCGGCAGCGGGGCGAGACGCTGGACCAGCGGCTCTCCGAGGAGCTGCCGGAGGCCACCGCCCCGGACGGTGACGGCCTCGGGGACTGCGCGGGCACCGACGGGGAACTCCTGGACAACGAGGTCGGCGCCGCGCGCTCCGGCCGGCTCGTGGCACCCGACGAGGGCGCCCACGAGGACGAGGAGGAGGCCCTGGTCGCCATGGACGTGGGCATCGACGGCGCCGCCGCGTCGGCCGAGGAGGCCGCCGTGCACATCGTCGACGAGGACACCCTGTCCGGCTGATCGCCGAACCGGCCCGAGCCGTTCGAGGAGCATTCATGCGGCAGGACGAGCACCCCGACTACCACCCCGTCGTCTTCCGCGACCGCGCAGCCGGGTACGCGTTCCTCACCAGGTCCACCGCGACCAGCGACCGGACCATCGAGTGGGACGACGGCGAGACCTACCCGGTCGTGGACGTGGAGATCTCCTCGGAGAGCCACCCCTTCCACACGGACAAGGCCCGCACGGTGGACTCGGAGGGCCGGGTAGCCGCGTTCGAGCGGCGTTACGGCGGCTGAAAAACCCTTGTGGAGTCGCGCTCAGATGACGTTGAGCGCCGCCGCGCAGCCCACCCCGCCGAGCAGCATGAACACCGGCATCAGCACCTTGAGCTCCACCCAGCTGCCCGCCCGGAAGCGCATGGCCTTCGGCGGCCCGATCGGATACCAGCGCTTGCGCCCGACCGGGATGGGCCACAGGATCGGGCAGCCGGACACGGTGAGCGCGTCCCCGATGTCGTGCACGATCGCGCCCAGCACCACCGGCAGCCCCAGCCACAGGTACTCCTGCCCCGGCGCCGTGAACAGCCAGTCCGCGCCGTTGCCCGGCTTGTCCAGCACACCCGCGAGGATCCACGCGGTGGTCGCGGCCAGCAGCCACACCAGGACCTCGCTGCTGGAGCCGCGCGTCGCCCGCCACAGCAGGCCCTCGATGGCCAGGACCATGTGCACGAAGAGGACCGCCAGCACGCCCCAGCGGTCGCTGGTGATCGCCACGACCGAGGTGCCCGCACCGATCAGGACCGCCCACAGCCAGGTGTGCGTGAGGGTGCGGTGCCCACCGGAGCGGCGCGGGTCGCCCTGCTTCTTGGTCGCCTTGTAGACGGCGTACGACAGCTTGTCGACGATCTCGCACAGCCAGCGCGACAGCGGTCCGAAGGACCGCGAGATGGTGGCCGCCTTGTGGTCGAGGTCCGGGGCGAGCGCGGCTCCGGCGCAGATCAGGGCGCCGACGAGGAGGACCGGCCAGGGCATCGGGTGCCCGGCCGCCGCGGCGGCCGCACCGACGCCGAGCCAGGCGGCGGCTCCCGACAGTGAGTGTGCTGGTCCCATCATCGGCGTTGCCCGCCCCATTCCTCGTGTACCGCTGTCCAGTTGACCGGCGCGCTGACGTCCCGTCGGCGACACAGCGTAGCGTTCGCGATCTTCGCGCCCGCATCCGATTCCCGCATCGGGCGTCGGGCCAGGCAAGATGGGGGGCGTGACCCTCATCGATCAGCTGCCGCGGACCGCCGACCCCGACGCCCTGTACGAAGCCTTCGAGTCGTGGGCCGGCGAGCGGGGGCTCACGCTCTACCCCCACCAGGAGGAGGCGCTGATCGAGGTGGTGTCCGGCGCGAACGTGATCGTGTCGACGCCCACCGGCTCCGGGAAGAGCATGATCGCGGCGGGTGCCCACTTCGCCGCGCTGGCCCGGGACGAGGTCACCTTCTACACCGCCCCGATCAAGGCGCTGGTGTCGGAGAAGTTCTTCGAGCTGTGCAAGATGTTCGGCACCGAGAACGTCGGCATGCTCACCGGCGACGCGTCCGTGAACGCCGACGCCCCCGTGATCTGCTGCACCGCCGAGGTGCTGGCGTCGATCGCGCTGCGCGACGGCAAGGACGCGGACGTCGGACAGGTCGTGATGGACGAGTTCCACTTCTACGCGGAGGGCGACCGCGGCTGGGCCTGGCAGATCCCGATCCTGGAACTGCCGCAGGCGCAGTTCGTGCTGATGTCGGCGACGCTGGGCGACGTCTCCTTCTTCGAGAAGGACCTCACCCGCCGCACGAACCGGCCGACCGCGGTGGTCCGCTCGGCGACCCGGCCGGTGCCGCTGTCCTACGAGTACCGGTACACCCCGCTCACCGAGACGCTCACCGACCTGCTGGCGGCCCGGCAGGCGCCCGTCTACATCGTGCACTTCACTCAGGCGCAGGCCGTGGAGCGTGCGCAGGCGCTGATGAGCATCAACATGTGCTCGCGTGAGGAGAAGGAGCAGATCGCCGAGCTGATCGGCAACTTCCGCTTCACCACCAAGTTCGGCCGCAACCTCTCCCGTTACGTCCGGCACGGCATCGGTGTGCACCACGCCGGCATGCTGCCCAAGTACCGCCGCCTGGTGGAGAAGCTCGCGCAGGCCGGTCTGCTGAAGGTCATCTGCGGCACCGACACGCTCGGCGTCGGCGTCAACGTGCCCATCCGCACGGTGCTGTTCACAGCCCTCACCAAGTACGACGGCACCCGCGTGCGCACCCTGCGGGCCCGGGAGTTCCACCAGATCGCGGGCCGGGCCGGGCGGGCCGGTTACGACACGGAGGGCTTCGTCGTCGCGCAGGCGCCCGAGCACGTCGTCGAGAACGAGAAGGCCCTCGCCAAGGCGGGCGACGACCCGAAGAAGCGCCGCAAGGTCGTCCGCAAGAAGGCCCCGGAGGGCTTCGTCGCGTGGTCGGAGCAGACCTTCGAGAAGCTCATCGGCTCCGAACCGGAGCCGCTGGCATCCCGGTTCCGGGTGACGCACACGATGCTGCTGTCGGTGATCGCCCGCCCCGGCAACGCCTTCGAGGCGATGCGCCGACTGCTGGAGGACAACCACGAGCCGCGCAAGCAGCAGTTGCGGCACATCCGCCGGGCCATCGCGATCTACCGCTCGCTGCTGGACGGCGGCATCGTCGAGAAGCTCGACGAGCCGGACGCCACCGGCCGCATCGTCCGCCTCACGGTCGACCTCCAGCAGGACTTCGCGCTCAACCAGCCGCTGTCCACCTTCGCGCTCGCCGCGTTCGAGCTGCTCGACCCCGAGTCGCCGTCGTACGCGCTCGACATGGTGTCCGTCGTGGAGTCCACGCTCGACGACCCACGGCAGATCCTGGCCGCCCAGCAGAACAAGGCGCGCGGTGAGGCCGTCGCCGCGATGAAGGCCGACGGCGTGGAGTACGAGGAGCGCATGGAGCGCCTCCAGGACGTCACGTACCCCAAGCCCCTGGAGGAGCTGCTCTTCCACGCGTACAACACGTACCGCAAGAGCCACCCCTGGGTCGGCGACCATCCGCTGTCGCCGAAGTCGGTCATCCGCGACATGTACGAACGGGCGCTGTCCTTCACCGAATTGGTGTCCCATTACGAGCTGGCCCGCACCGAGGGCATCGTGCTGCGCTATCTCGCCAGCGCCTACAAGGCCCTCGACCACACCGTCCCGGACGACCTCAAGTCCGAGGACCTCCAGGACCTGATCGCCTGGCTGGGCGAGATGGTGCGCCAGGTCGACTCCAGCCTGCTGGACGAGTGGGAGCAGCTGGCCAACCCGGCGGAGATGACCGCCGAGGAGGCCCAGGAGAAGGCCGACGAGGTCAAGCCCGTCACCGCCAACGCCCGCGCCTTCCGCGTCCTGGTCCGCAACGCGATGTTCCGCCGTGTGGAACTGGCCGCTCTCGACCAGGTCGGGGAACTGGGCGCGATGGACGGGGAGTCAGGCTGGGACGCCGACGCGTGGGGCGAGGCGATGGACAAGTACTGGGACGAGTACGAGGATCTCGGCACCGGCCCCGACGCCCGCGGCCCCAAGCTCCTCCTCATCGAGGAGGAGCCGGAGAACGCGCTGTGGCGGGTCCGGCAGATCTTCCACGACCCGAACGGCGATCACGACTGGGGCATCAGCGCGGAGGTCGACCTCACGGCCTCGGACGCGGAGGGCCGCGCGATCGTCCGCGTCACCGACGTCGGCCAGCTGTGACGGGCCGGGCAGCAGCGAGCACAGGAGAATTCCACCCATGACGACGAACCCGGCCGAGAGGCTCGTCGACCTGCTCGACCTGGAGCAGATCGAGGTCAACATCTTCCGTGGCCGCAGCCCGCAGGAGTCCCTGCAGCGGGTCTTCGGCGGCCAGGTGGCAGGGCAGGCGCTGGTCGCCGCCGGCCGCACCACGGAGGGCGACCGGCCCGTGCACTCGCTGCACGCGTACTTCCTGCGCCCGGGCCGGCCGGGGGTGCCGATCGTCTACCAGGTCGAGCATGTGCGCGACGGGCGGTCCTTCACGACCCGCCGGGTCACGGCCGTGCAGCAGGGCCGCACGATCTTCAATCTCACCGCCTCGTTCCACAAGCCGGAGGAAGGCAGCTTCGAGCACCAGCTGCCGCCGGCCCGCAAGGTCCCGGACCCGGAGTCCCTGCCCACGGTCACGGACGAGATCCGGGAGCACCTGGGCGCGTTGCCCGAGCAACTGGAGCGGATGGCCCGCCGCCAGCCCTTCGACATCCGCTACGTGGACCGGCTGCGCTGGACCGCCGCGGAGGTCGAGGACGCGGAGCCGCGCAGCGCCGTGTGGATGCGCGCGGTCGGACCGCTCGGCGACGACCCGCTCGTGCACACCTGTGCCCTCACCTACGCCAGCGACATGACTCTCCTGGACGCCGTGCGGATCCCGGTCGAGCCGCTGTGGGGCCCGCGCGGCTTCGACATGGCGTCGCTGGACCATGCGATGTGGTTCCACCGCCCGTTCCGTGCGGACGACTGGCTCCTCTACGACCAGGAGTCGCCGATCGCGGTCGGCGGCCGTGGTCTGGCCCGGGGCCGGATCTACGACCGCGAGGGCAGGCTGGTCGTGTCCGTGGTGCAGGAGGGGCTCTTCCGGAAGCTGAGCTGACCCTGCTGTCCGACGATCGGGACCCCGCGCGCCGGGGTTCCGATCGCGCCCCTGACCGGATCCGGCGACCATGGCAGGAGCAGGCACTGCCGACGTCACACGCCCGCCGATCCGGGAGGTGGCCACGCTGCACACCGTGTTCCCCGTCGTGTTCGCGATCTGCGCCGCCTTCAGCAACGCGGTCGCGACCGTGCTGCAACGCAAGGCGGCGCTCACCGTGCCCGCCTCCCAAGGGTTGCGGGCCGGGCTGATCGTCGATCTGCTGCGTCGGCCCGTGTGGCTGGCCGGCATCCTCGCGGTGATCGGCGCCGCCGTCTGCCAGGCGCTGGCGCTGGCCACCGGGCCGCTGACGATCGTGCAGCCGTTGTTCGTGCTGGAGCTGCCGCTCACTCTCATCGTCGCCTCGCTGCTGATGCACCGGCATCTGCCGGGCAGGGGCTGGCTGGCCGTGATGGTGGTGGTGGCCGGCCTGGCGATCGCGCTCGCCGCCGCCTCCCCCACCGGCAACCGGACCCATGTGGCGCTGGACCGCTGGATTCCCGCGCTCGCCCTGTGCGCCGGGGCGGTCGTCGCCCTCGCGCTCGCCGCCCTCCGCCGCCCGGAGGGCCGGGCCCGCGCGGCCTGTCTGGGGGCCGCGACGGCGATCAGCTACGCGGTGACCGCGGCGCTGATGAAGGCCGCGATGCACATCCTCGACGAGCAGGGCCTCGTGGGTTTCCTCACCGCCTGGCAGACGTATGCCTTCGCCGCCACCGGCGTGTGCGCGCTGTTCTTGCTGGAGAACGCCATGCAGGCCGGCCCGCTGGTCGCCTCGCAGCCCGCGCTCACCCTCGGCGACGCCCTGGTGAGCCTCGCCCTCGGCATCACCCTGTACGAGGAGACCATCCGCTCCGGGTGGTGGCTGCTGCCCCAGCTGTTCGGCGTCGCGCTGATCACCGCGGGGGTTCTCGCACTGGCGCGGATTCCGTTCACGCAGTCGCTGGTGGCTCCGGACGAGGAGCACGAGACAGCGGCGGCGCCCTGAGCGAAGAAGGCCCTGCACCTTGACGTGCGGCGACTGAGCCCCGGCGGCCGGCTGACGGGACATCCGGCGGCTGACCGGCCAACCCGCCCTGGCCGGGGTCACCCGCCCGGCTGGCAGCGCGGGCACCACACCGTGCCCCGCCCGGCCGTGCGGGACCTGCGCAGGCCGGTCCCGCACCGCGGGCACCTCGGGTCCCGGTCGTCCCGATGGCCGGTGAGCCAGGAGTCCCGCGGCGGTACGCAGCCTGCGGTGACGGACGAGCGCAGGGTGCGGCGCATCTCGCTGTACAGGCGACGGTAGTCCTCCCGGGTCAGGCCGCGGGCTCCGCGGTCGGGGCGCAGCCGGGCTCGCCACAGGATCTCGTCGGCGAGCAGATTGCCGAGGCCGGCGAGAACGGACTGGTCGGTGAGGGCTGTCTTGATCTGCCCGCGGCGCTCGGAGAGCACCTCCTCGAACTCCGCACGGCCCACCGCCAGCGCGTCGGTTCCCTGGCGCTTCAGCAGCCGCTCGACGTCGGCCTCGTCGTGGGCCAGCCAGAGTCCCTGCAGCTTGCGCTGGTCACGGAAGCGCAGCTGCCGGCCGCCGCCCAGGGTGAACAGAACGCGGTCATGCGCCTCGACGGGATCATCGGCAAGTCCGCACACCAGCCGCCCGGTCATACCGAAGTGCAGCAGGAGGGTGGGGCCGCCGGTGCGGGCGAGCAGCCACTTGCCGTGCCGCTGCGGCGACCCGAACCGCCGCCCCTCCAGCACGTCCCCCAGCCGCCGGGCGTCGACCCCGTGCAGGACGCCCTCGTCCCGCACGTCGACGCGCCGGATGACGCGTCCCTCGGCGCAGGACTCGAGCACCTGCCGGAAGCCCTCGACGTCGGGGAGCTCGGGCACGACCGGTGTCAGGTTTCCTGGAGGACGGACAGCACGTTCCCCGCGGGGTCGGTGAACCAGGCGATCAGCGGCCCGCTGCCGCGGAAGATGCCCTTGTGGTCCGTCGTGAGGTGGTCGTAGCGCTCGAAATGCACCCCTCTCCTGCCCAGCTCGTCGACCGCCGCCTCGATGTCGTCGACCGGGAAGTTGAGGATGGTGAACGTCGCCGGGGTGTGGTCCGGCTTGGGGTAGACCAGAGTGTCTTGGCCTCCCGCGATGTGCAGGAACAGCATCCCGTTCGCCTCCGACACCCGCAGTCCGAGCGTGTCCGCGTAGAACGCCCTGGCCGCGTCGATGTCGTTCACCGAGAACCCGCTGAACGCCTTCGTCGTACCGAACATGACCGCCTCCCGGATTCAGTCTCCTCAGGGTCGGACCCGCGTGCATCCGGAAACTCATCGCTCGGGGGCCAGCCAGCGGTGATGCGGTACCGCCGGGACCGCCCGGCCGGTCGTCGGCCTCTGCGGCGGAGACGGCTCAGCAGGCCGTGGGGAGAAATGGGGGCCAGGTGCGCGGGCTGCTCCGCGGCCGGAGCCGGGGGTTGCGCGAGCGGGTCGGGCCCGGCCGCCGGGCTCGGGGGTGGCGCGAGCGGATCCGGCCCTGCCGGCGGTGCCGGGGCGAGCGCCTCCGCCACGGGGTGGTGGCGTCGGGCCGCCTCCATGGTGTGGGCCAGGTCCGCGCGGAACCAGGCCACCTCGTCCGGATCACTCGCCGTCATCAGTGTCTCGGCCAGCTCGGCGGTGGGTGAACCGGGGGCGCCGTGCGCCGGGAGCCGGGGACGGCAGCGGGCCAGCCGGGCACGCTCGTGGGTGTCCTGGACGATGTCCGCGACATCGGCCGGGTCGAGGAGGCAGGCGACCGCCGCCGCGCGCGCCCAGGGGTCGTCCCCCGCCTGCCGTGTCAGGAATCCGACGTGACGCCCCCGCCAGTTGCGGGGCCGCCGGTCCATCCCGGCCTTCAGCCCCTCCCGGATCTCAGCGGGCGTACGACGGGCGGTCAGCAGCCGGGCGTTGCTCCCTTCGGCCGCGAACTGCCGTAGCTCTTCGGCCAGATACAGCCAGACGACCGTCCGATAGCGGTTGAGGTAGAACGTCACCGGGATCAGCAGGCCGTAGCGCGCGAGGCTCGTGAACCTGGTGGGTGGCACCTCCATGAGCTGGGCGCCACCTGTGGTGCCGACGGTCGCGACGCGCTCGCGCAGGGTGTCCGGGAAGCCGTCCCCGGAGCGCAGCCGGGCGATCTCGGCCCGGGTCACCCGCCTGCCGCCGCCTCCTTCGTCGGGAACGGTCCGGATGAGACCCAGGTCCACCGCGAGGTCGAACTCGCCTCGCCTGAGGTTCAGTTCGCGGGCGGCCCGGCTCGGGGCGCAGGTGAGTCGGTCGGATGTCGTGCCGGTGCGTGACATGGTCGGTCTCCCCCGTGGAGTCTGCGGCTCACGCCGTGTGCGGTCGCCGTGAAAAAACCGTAGCCGGTTCGGCGGATCTCGCGGCGAGCCTGTGGATAACTCCGCGGGGGATGGCGAACCCGCAGGTCAGAGGTCTCTGATCGGCTTTGGTTCGGGCTGGCGGGCATCCACGTCGAGGTGCTCGCCGACCCGGTTGACCAGCAGCGTCATCTCGTAGGCGATCTGGCCGATGTCGGCCTCCGCGCCGCTGAGGACGCACAGACAGCTGCCCGTTCCGGCCGCGGTGACGAAGAGCACCGCGTCGTCGAACTCGATCATCGTCTGGCGTACGCTGCCCGCCCCGAAGTGCCGTCCGGAGCCCTTGGCCAGACTGTGCAACCCGGACGACACGGCCGCGAGGTGCTCCGCGTCCTCGCGGCGCAGTCCGGTGCTCGCGCCGGTCACCAGGCCGTCGTTGGACAGGACCAGTGCGTGCCGCACTTCGTGGACGCGCTCGGTCAGGTCGTCCAGCAGCCAGTCGAGTCCCTGGTTCTGCGCCATCTTCCGTTCTCCCCGTTTTCTCCCCGTGCGATTCCCCTCCTGGCCGGAGGATCTCCATGTCAGCCTTACCCACGACCGCGGTCGGGGCAAGGAGGATGGGAGCCATGGCAGAGAAGATGACCGACGCGCAATGGCGGGAGTTCGTCTCCCACGGCACCCGCACCGCAAAACTGTCCACGGTCCGGGCCGACGGCAGCCCCCACGTGGCTCCGATCTGGTTCCTGCTGGACGGGGACGAGGTGGTGTTCAACACCGGCAAGGACAGTGTGAAGGGACGCAACATCGTCCGGGACGGCCGGGTCGCCCTGTGCGTGGACGACGACCGGCCGCCCTATTCGTTCGTGGTGCTGCGAGGCCGCGCCCGTGTCTCGGAAGACCTGAACGAGACACGGCACTGGGCCACCCGGATCGGCGCCCGGTACATGGGAGAGGAGCGGGCCGAGGAGTTCGGCGCGCGCAACGGTGTCCCCGGCGAACTCCTCGTCCGTGTCACCGTCGACAGGGTGCTGGCGGAGCGGGACGTCGCCGACTGACCGAAGGGAGTCCCCCGTCTCCGGTCAGCCGACGGAGTCGAGCAGCCGGGCGGTGTGCATCCGCCCGGCGTACTCGACGAGTCGGATCAGCACCTCCTTCCCCGAGTCGCGGTCGCGGGCGTCGCACAGCACCACGGGCGTGCCCCTGTCGAGGTCGAGGGCGCGCGAGACGTCCGGGGCACCGTGCTGCCGGGCGCCCGCGAAGCAGTTGACGGCCACGACGAACGGGATGCGCCGGTGCTCGAAGTAGTCGACCGCGGGGAAGCAGTCCTCCAGGCGACGGGTGTCCGCGAGGACGACCGCGCCGAGCGCCCCTTGCGACAACTCGTCCCACAGGAACCAGAACCGGTCCTGGCCCGGCGTGCCGAACAGGTACAGGGAGAGGCCGGAACGGATGGTGATGCGTCCGAAGTCCATGGCGACGGTCGTGGTGGTCTTGTGGTCCACGCCGTCGGTGTCGTCCACCGACTGGCCTGCTTCGCTGAGGAGTTCCTCGGTGCGCAGCGGCCGGATCTCGCTGACGGCGCCCACCAGGGTGGTCTTGCCCACGCCGAATCCGCCGGCGACCAGAATCTTCAGCGCCAGTGCGGCGGTGTCGCCGCCCGGGGCGTCGGAGTGCTCGGAGACCATTGATCACTTCTCTCAGGAGTGCCGGGTGTCGTGGGTGGTGTGGGTGCAGTCGGTGCGTGGGGGCTACAGCGCTCTGAGGCCCTCGATCACCTCGCGCAGGATGCGTTCGTCGGGCAGCTGCGCCGGCGGTACGGGGCGGCTGACGGTGACGCGGCCGAGTTCCAGGAGGTCGCCCAGGAGGACCCTGACCACGCCGACGGGCAGGTCCGCGCCGGCGGCGAGCTCGGCGACCGACTGGGTCTCCGGGCGGCACAGGTCGAGGAGGTTGCGGTGCTCCGGGCCGAGCGGGGCGTCGTCCGCGTCGGGTGCGCCCGGGTCCAGCGTGACCAGGGCGATCAGGTCGAACCGTACGCCGGTGGGGCCGGGCCGGGTGCGTCCGCCCGTCATGGCGTAGGGCCGGACGAGCGGGCCGGCCTCGTTGTCGTACCACTGGCTGCCCTGCTCGCGCGGGGTGCCCGTCATGTCCTCGGTCATCTGCGCGGACCGTTCTCCCGGTTCATCCGGCGGCGGGGGGCCGCGCGGCCACGCGGGGCGCCGTGCCGAGGTGCTCGCCGACGCGCTTGACCAGGCGTGCCATCTCGTAGGCCACGAGGCCGATGTCGGCGGTGACGGCGGTGAGGAGGGCGAGGCAGGAGCCGTCGCCCGCGGCGGCCACGAACAGGAAGCCCTCGTCCATCTCCACCATGGTCTGGCGGACCCCGCCCGCTCCGAAGTGCCGTCCCGCGCCCTTGGCGAGGCTGTGGAAGCCCGAGGCGACCGCGGCGAGGTGCTCGGCGTCCTCGCGGCGCAGGCCGGTCGATGCGCCCACGGCGAGGCCGTCGTTGGACAGCACCACGGCGTGCCGGATGTCGCTCGCGCGGAGCACCAGATCGTCCAGCAGCCAGTCGAGTTCGCCGGTGCGCCGGGCGGACTGTGTGCTCGGGTCCTGGATCATGCGGGATCTCCTTCGCTGCTGTCGCTGCCCGTCGCGGGGCCGGGAGTGGCGCCGCGGCCGGGTTGCCTGCCGCCGCCGCGGGCCCAGCCGGCGCGGTAGGCCGCCATACGGGCCCGTACGAGTTCGGGGGTGCGCTCGTCGTCCCGGGGAGCGGGCACGGTCGGCTGCTCCTCGGGGCGCTTGTCGCGCAGTTGGGGAGCGAGACTGGCCTGTCGTACGCGGCGCGGGAGGTCGTCGGAGTCTTCGGGCTGCTGCGGCGGACGGTGCAGTCGCAAGGTGGCGACTCCTGGGGGTGGGGTCTGGCTCGGGGTCTCCAGGTGACGCGGGCTGTCCGCGTGACACGGGACGTCGGCGGGACGCGTGGTCGCGTTCTCCGCGGATGCCGGTACGGGCGCCACGAGGGCGCGCCGGTCGGTCTGGGCGGGGAAGGCGTCCTGGAGGGGGGTGTCGTCGGGCACGCGCGCGTACGCGCGTTCCTCCGGCTGCCGCGCGGGTTCCGCCGCTTCGGGAGATCGTTCTGCCGCGCCTGTGTGGAGCAGGGCGGTGGGCAGCAGGACGACCGCGGTGGTGCCGCCGTAGGGGGAGGTCCTCAGGTGGACCTTGACGTCGTGCCGGGCGGCGAGCCTGCTGACCACGAACAGGCCGAGCCGGTCGCTGTCGAACAGGTCGAGCGCCTCGGACTGGGCGATGCGGCGGTTGGCTTCGGCGAGGGTTTCCTTGCCCATGCCGAGTCCGCGGTCCTCGACCTCGACGGCGTAGCCGTTGCCGACGGGTTCGCCGGTGACGCGCACACGCGTGTGGGGCGGGGAGAACTGGGCGGCGTTCTCGATGATCTCGGCCAGCAGGTGGGTGAGGTCGGCGACTGCCGTTCCGACGACGGCTGCCTCCGGGAGTTGCCTTACTTCCACGCGGGCGTAGTCCTCCACTTCGGAGACCGCCGCGCGGACCACGTTCGTCAGGGACACCGGCATCCGCCAGGCCCGGCCGGGGGCGGCTCCGGAGAGGATGATCAGGCTCTCCGCGTGGCGCCGCATGCGGGTGGTGAGGTGGTCGAGGCGGAAGAGGTCGCTCAGCTCGTTCGGGTCGTCGGAGCGGCGTTCCATGCTGTCGAGGAGGGCCAGCTGCCGGTGGACGAGGATCTGGCTGCGGCGAGCGAGGTTGACGAAGACGCCGGAGATGCCACTGGCGAGTTCGGCGCGTTCCACGGCGGCCCGCAGTGCGGCGCGGTGCACGGTGGTGAGGGCCTCGGCGACCTGCCCGGTCTCGTCCTCCGCGGGAGCTCCCGGCGGGGCCTCGGCACGGACGTCGATCTCCTCGCCCGCGCGCAGTTTCCGCATGGCGTCGGGGAGTTTGCGCCGGGCGATCTCCAGGGCGCTGTTGCGCAGGCTGACCAGTTCGACCACGAGGCCGCGTCCGATGCGCACGGAGATGACGAGCGAGGCTGCGACGGCGGCGAGGCCGAGCAGGACGGCGGCGCCGGCCGGGGTGAGCAGGCCACGCGTGAACGGGTCGGCCCGCTCCCCGACCCCGCGTGCCGCATCGTCCTCGATGGTGCGCATGGCCTTCTGCACGCGCGCGTGGGCCGTGTTCCAGGTGCTCTCGGGTGCCGCTTCGGCCGCCTTCGCGCCCGGCCCGCGGGCGAGGATCGCGTCCTCGGCGTCGACCAGGCCCGCGGAGGCGCTGCTGTCGGCGAGGGCGTCCCATGCGGAGCGTTCGGTGCCACTCAGGTCCGCGACGGCAGACTCGGTGAGCGTGCGGCGCACATGGACGGCGCCGGTGAAGAGCCTGAACCGCTCCCCGGTCAGGGCGCCGTCCAGGCGGGCACTCGCCAGCACCGCGTCCTCCTGGGCGAGCGCCTCGCCCGCGCGGGCGAATTCGAGCAGTACGCGCGCGTCGGAGCCGAGGTCGGCGTCCCGGATGCCGGTGAGGGCGCCGCCGACGCCGAAGGCGGCCGAGATGGTCCGGGTGTAGCGGTCGTGCGTTTCGGCCCAGCCCGCGCGCCGGTCCCGCACCGCGGTGCGCAGCGGCCCCAGTCGCTCGGCACCGGAGACGAACGCCTTCAACCGCTGGGCGACTCCGGCGGGCAGTTCCCCGCTGTCGGCGACGGTGGCGCCCTTGCCGAGCCGTAGTCTCGCGACGGCCCGGTCGGTGCGCCGCGCGAGCTCGTCCAGTTCGCCGGTGCGGACGGCGGACGGGTCGGTGGCGTGGCGGACGGCTGCGGCGCGTTCGGCCTGGAGGGCGGCGACGGCGGCGGAGACGGGGGCGCGGACCGTGGCGTCGACGCGCTGGACCTGCCGCAGCCGGGAGACGTCCTGGGCGGTGGTGACGGTGGCGTAGGCCCACAGGGCCAGGAGGGAGACGACCGGCACCATCAGCAGGCAGACGATCTTGGCGCGCACGGTGCGGGGGCGTATGTGCCAGCGCTCCGCGCGCGTGGCCGCCTCGTCCGGCGCGGCGCCCGAGGGCGCGTCAGGGCCCTCGTCGGCCGGTGGTCCGGCGTGCGCACGGCGACCGCGCAAGGGAGGGGGCGGCGCCTCGGCGCCCGCTGTGGGGGTCCTACGGGGTGTTCGCATGGACTCCTCGCTCGGAGTGGGTCGGGGGCGTGTGGGCCGTTTCGTCCCGGCCGGGGTGGCGCGCTGCCGTCTGAGCGCGCTGCAGGGCACAGGGCGCACGGTGGGGCTTGGAGGGCACCAGGGGCTCGGAGCCCCCGTCGGCTCACGGCGCACGGCCGGACGGGGCCGGGCCGTGCAGGCCGCTGGGCGCGCCACCCGGGCCGGGTGGGCCGGTCCCCCTGACCGCCGGCCCTCCAGACCGCCAGGCGCGCTGTCCGCGATGGCCCGGGCCCGCACCGCGCGGGCCGCCCCGGACGCCCTGGCCGCTCGGCCACGGTCGGCTGTCGTCTGCGCGGCTAGGGGACGACGCTCTGCACCGGCCGCTGAGCCGAGGCCGACGCCGCACGTTCCCCAGCCGTCGGCGACAGCGCGACGAAGGCCGAGGTCAGGAAGAGATAGGAGCCGAGGCCGACGGCGAGCGGGAAGATGAACTGCATCGCGGTGGCCCCGCTCAGTGCCTCCCCGGAGGGCGTCACGCGCACGCCCACCGCGAACATCCCGGTGTAGTGCATGCTGCTGACGGCCGCGCCCATGACCAGGGAGGCGAGGGTGACCGCCACGGGCGACTTGATGTTGAGGGCCGCCCACAGGGCCGCCGTCGCGGCGACGATGGCGATCAGGACGGAGAGTCCGACGAGCAGCGGGTCGTAGGTCACGTCACCGTGCAGCCGTACGGCCGCCATGCCCAGGTAGTGCATGCTCGCGACGCCGAGGCCGGTGGTGAGGCCGCCGACCAGCAGGGCCCGGCCTCGCTCCCTGCTGTAACCGACGGCGAAGACGCCGGCGCAGACGACGACCATGGCGACGAGCAGGCTCAGGAGGGTGAGCGGCACGTCGTAGCGGATGTCGGTGCCGGTGACGCCGAAACCGAGCATGGCCACGAAGTGCATGGTCCAGATGCCGGTGCCGATCGCCGAGGCGGCGGTGACGAGCCAGTTGCGGCGCGAGCGCCCGGTGGTGGCGAGCGCCCGGACGGTGCAGCGCAGACCGAGCGCGGCGCCTATGCAGGCCATCACGTACGACAGTGCGGGGGTCAGCCACCCCAGGGCTGCGTGGTCCAGGTGTCCCATGGCCCCGGGACGCTAGACCCCGCACAGGCGCGCGAAGGGGGCGCATTACGAAAGGTGTTGGAATATGACCCAAGGATGTACCGGAACGATCGGGTCACGCTCGAGCATGTGCGCTGAGACGTCATCCGTGCCGTAAGGCGTCACCCGAGCCCGTGAGGAATCATGCGGTACATGAGCGACGAGCAGACGCGTGTCCAGGAGTTCTTCAGCGCCCGCGCCGCCGACTGGGACAGCCGGTTCCCCGACGACGGCCCGGCCTACGCGGCCGCGGTCGCCGAACTCGGACTGCGGGCGGGCGACCGGGTACTCGACGCGGGCTGCGGCACCGGACGCGCCCTGCCGCCGCTGCGGGCCGCCGTGGGGGCCTCAGGGGTGGTCCTCGGGGCCGACCTGACACCGGCCATGCTGCGGGAGGCCGTACGGGCCGGGCGGGACCGCGACGGGCAGTTGCTGCTCACGGACGTCGCCGCGCTGCCCCTGCGCTCGCGCTCGCTGGACGCCGTGTTCGGGGCGGGCCTCATCTCGCACCTCCAGAGCCCGGCCGAGAACCTGCGGGAGCTGGCGCGCGTCGTGCGCCCCGGTGGTGTGCTGGCGCTGTTCCATCCGATCGGCAGGGCGGCTCTCGCGGCACGCCACGGCCGCCCGCTGACCCCGGACGACCTGCGCGCCGAGGCCAGCCTCCGTCCACTGCTGGCAGGGTCGGGGTGGCATCTGAGGTCGTACACCGACGAGGACGCCCGTTTCCTGGCGCTCGCCGTGCGCGAGGACTGAGCCGCCGCGTCACCCGGCCTCGGCGTCCCGAACCGCGTGCCGCACGGGACAGCCCCGGACGCCCGGGACCGGGCGTGTGCCCAGGTCGGTGATCCGGTAGCCGTACGGGTAGCCCTTGATCTCCCAGTTCTGGCGGGCGAAGTGCGGCGCGCGCCGGGGCGGGAGCAGGCGGACGGCGCGGCCCCGCAGCCGGACCGCGCGACGCACCCACGCGCGCGTGGTGGCGCTCGGCGGGGTGTAGCGGAAGGCACGCAGCAGCGAGTCGTCGAGCAGCGCGAGGGTCGTGGTGCGCAGCAGGGGTGCGAGCGGGCCGGGGTACCAGGAGGCCATCAGACCGAGTGTGGCGTCGGAGACACGCCGGGCGTCCTCGTCCCAGGCGAAGTGGGCGGCCTCGTAGGAGTCGAGGCAGGTCTCGAACTCCTCGTAGGTCTCGGGGATGTCCTTGATGCCCATGTGCCGGCCCAGTGCGCGGTAGTGGTTGACACTGGCGACGATCTCGTGGCGGGACATCCTGCGCCAGCCGTAGGCGTCGATCCACCGTTTGGGCATCACGACGAACGTGCAGAGCACATAGCGCATGTCGGCGTCGCTGATGTCGTAGCTGCGGTGCATCTGGTTGATGCGGCGGATCGCGGTCCTGCCCTGGTCGCTGCCGAAGCCGTGCTCGACGATGGCGTCCAGGAGCAGCGAGGTGTCGTCGTAGCGCTTCTGCGTCCGGTCCGTGAGCTCCGCCGTGCGCGCCAGCAGCCGGCCGATGCTCGGGACGGCGTAGGTGCGGTACAGGGCCAGCTCCAGGGCACGTGTGAAATCCCAGGGGAACTCGTATGCCACGCTGAGCCGGTAGATCTCCGTGGCCTCCTCGTACGGGTCCATCCGCCGGATCTGTTCGAGCCGTGAGAAGCGCTTCACCGTGCCGTCCCCCTTCTGCCTCAGGTCCTCCAACTTTACGTTGGCGACCGGGAGATGAATGATCAGGCACGATAGTCACGCAGGGGGAAGGTGGTCAGCATGTGGGGCAGGTTCCGCAAAGCCGGGGGAAGGGTCGCTCATGTCTTGCGCACGGAGCCGAAGACCGGCGGGGACAAGCGTCCGCACAATCTTTTCGAGGCCGCGGCGAGCTACGTCACGGCCTGTGTGGAGGACGACCGGGAGCGGGCCGACGAGGCGGCCGGCTGGGTGTCGCCGGAGGCGCTGTCGTTCGGCGTGAACGAGCTGGCGTGCCGGGCCGTGATCGCGCTCGCCCGGGAACGCGGCGAGTCGCCGGAGACCGTGGCCCGCGACATTCTGGGGCTGCCGGCGGCGTGATGCGCACGGCGCCGACGGCCGATTCGCCCCGTCCGCCGGAAAACTGCAGCTCCGCGTGCCCATTCAGGGCCGTGACAAGGGGCTGGCGGCGCACTAGGGTGCGCGCCGGTGGACGAACCGATGGGGAGGCTGGGATGGCCGGGACGGACGAGGAAGCCGTCGCCGCCGCGGACGATGCGCTCTATGTGCTCACGGCGGTGCTGCTGACGCCGGCGAAGTTCCCGAGCGTGCTGGGCGACGACTACCCCGAGGCGTGCGCGGCGCTCGGTCTCGCGCCGCTCGCCGACGGGTACGGGCTGGTGCTCGGCCAGGACGGCGAGGGTGCCCGGTGGACGGTGGCCATCGACGACGTCTCCCTGGTGGCCGTCGCGATCGCGTCCTGGGACTGCGGCATGGAGTACGAGCTCTCCCCCGACGAGCGCACGGTCGTCGCGGCCCTGCCCGGCTGGCCTCTCGCGGTCGCCGTCGCGGCCCCCGGGGTGCCGGCGCCGCACGATCCCGGCCCGGAGGCCGACGACCGGCCGCCGCTGGCTCCGCCGGACACCACCGTGTGGGGTCCGGCCCAGCGGCGCCTGGGCGCGGACGAGATCGCGCTGCAGTGGGCGACGTGGCGGGAGCAGATCGACGACGCGGAGTTCCCGGCGCCGGGGTCCTCGGGGGCACCGGCCGAGGCGGGCGGGGCGGCCGGCGGTCCGGACGGACACGGGGAGAACGGGCAGCAGGGTGGCCACAGCGGCATCCGGCGCGTCCTCGCGGAGGCCCGCACCTATATCGACACGCCGCCGCCGCTGGGCCGGGTCCGGTCGTCCTTCGCGCCGGGCGAAGCCAGGACCCTGCGCGCCGACGGTCCGGGCTGGTCGCTCGTCGCCAGGACCGACGACATCGCCTTCGTGCTGCTCGACGAGGAACCCGGCGAGGTCCTGCCGGTGGGCCGGGGGCCGGAACTGCCTGGTCTCCTCGATGCGCTGGACAAGATGGCGGTACGGCCGAACTGAGCCGGTTCGGCCGGGCCGCTGCGGTGCGGGCCGGGGGCGCCGGGTCAGCGCCTCAGCGGCCGAGCTCCTTGCGGGTGGCGCGACGCAGCCTGCGCCGCTGTGCTGGGTCCAGCGTGAGGTACGCGGCGGCCGGGACTCCCAGGATGATCAGGAGCGATGCCCACCAGGGCAGCCAGATCAGCAGGATGAGCCCGACCGCCACACCGCCCGCGGCGATCTTGGCGTTCTTCGACATGTCTGTCGCCTCCTTCGCGGCCACTGCCGCTCTCTGTCCCGAAAACGGACCCGCGTTCACGGCGGTTCCGGACCGCGACCCTGAGACATCCCTGAGATGCGCCCCGACGCACCCCTGAGACCTCTATGGTGACTCAGCTCACAGCCCAGCCATACCCGTGCGCACCGGAAGTGCTGTACTCTCAGCGACTCCATCTCCACTAGTCAAATTTGAGGAATCTGCCATAGCCGAGCATCCGACTCCCCCGGCACCCTCCTCCGACATCTCCGAACTGGTCTCTTGCCGCTCCGTGTTCCTGCCGGGCGACCCTGCGCGCGCCGGCGGTGTCGCCTTCTGGCGGCCCGACGGTGCCACCCCAC
The DNA here is from genome assembly GCF_042803315.1 of Streptomyces sp. NPDC057424. Taxonomy (NCBI): domain Bacteria; kingdom Bacillati; phylum Actinomycetota; class Actinomycetes; order Kitasatosporales; family Streptomycetaceae; genus Streptomyces; species Streptomyces sp. NPDC057424. The sequence continues at coordinate 5,014 of NZ_JBHVCP010000010.1, read as the reverse complement.
CGGCGCTGGCGTCCGCGTCCGTCACGGACCTGACCGTCGTCGTGCCCCATGACGGTGGGGTCGAGACAGCGAGCGTGCCCGCCGTCCTGGTGCCCGTGCACACGGCCCTGCCAGTCCTCACGCGTGCCCGATCCGGCGGGCCGGGGCACCGGTCCACCGTCTTCTGGGGTGCGGCGGCCCTGCACGCCCTGCACCTCGTGGCACGCGGACTGCTGATGCCCGGCCTGTCCCCGGGCGACCACGACGCCTGGCGCACGGGCCCGCTGCGCGCCCAGGACATCGAGGCCCTGCGCCGCCTCGCCGCCGCCCGAGGCGCACGCCGTGCCCCTGGCAGGCGCGGCGGCGCCGCTGCGCCTGCCCGACCCGGAGCGGCTCCTGCGCGCCTTCCTCGACGCGATCGCCGACACTCTGCCCCGCTCTCCCGCCGCGCCGCTGGTGACGGGCGGCCCCGCCTACGCCTCGCCGGAACCGGTGCGGCTGCCCGAGCAGCGCGCCTGGGCCGCCGACGTCGCCGCGGGCCACGACGCGGGGGTGCGGCTGTCGCTGCGGATCGAGGCGGACGGCCTGACGGACGCGGCGGGCAACGACACGGAGGTGACGTTCCGGGCCGTGCTGCAGGTGCACGGCGTCAGCGATCCGGCGCTCGTCGCGGACGCCGCGGACGTCTGGGCCGGCACCGCAGGAGAGGCCTTCAGCCCGCGCGCGCGGATGGACGCGCTGCTCGCCCTGCGCCGTGCGGCCCGGGCCTGGGCCCCGCTCACGCCCCTGCTGTCGGCGACCGTGCCGGACGCGGCCGACCTCGCCGACGAGGAGGTCACCGACCTTCTCGGAGCGGGCGCCCACGCGCTGAGCGCGGCCGGGGTCGACGTGCACTGGCCGAAGGAACTGTCCCGTGGACTGAGCACGCGCGCTGAGGTGGGGCCGTCGGACGGCGAGCCGGAGCCCGGTATGACCTTCGCGGCCATGCCGTCGTTCCTGTCCGCCGACGCGCTGCTCGCCTTCACATGGTCGTTCGCCATGGGTGACCGGCGGCTGGACCGTGCGGAGCTGGACCGTCTCGCCGAGGCGAAGCGCCCGGTGGTGCGGCTGCGCGACCGGTGGGTCCTGATCGACCCTCAGGAGGCGCTCCTGGCCCGTTCCCGGCAGGACCGCAAGGTGACGCCGGTGGATGCCTTGGGCGCGGCCCTGACGGGCTCTGTGGAGGTCGACGGCCACCGGGTCGAGGTGCGGCCCACCGGATGGCTGGCGGCTCTGCGGGAGCGGCTCGCGGACCCAGAGGCGCAGCGTCCCGTGGAGCAGCCGGCCGCCCTCGCCGCCACCCTGCGGGACTACCAGCGGCGCGGCCTCGACTGGCTCGCCGGTATGACATCGCTCGGCTTGGGCTGCTGTCTCGCCGACGACATGGGGCTCGGCAAGACGATCACCCTGATCGCCCTCCACCTGCACCGGCAGTCCGACCCCGGGTCCGCCGGGCCGACCCTGGTGATCTGCCCGACCTCCCTGATGGGCAACTGGCAGCGGGAGATCGAACGGTTCGCACCCGGCACACCCGTGCGGCGCTTCCACGGCGCGCGGCGCGGCCTGGACGGCCTCGCCGACGGGGAGTTCGTGCTCACCACGTACGGCACGATGCGCCTGGACGCATCCCGGCTCGCCGGGGTGCCGTGGGGCATGCTCGTGGCGGACGAGGCCCAGCACGTGAAGAACCCGTACTCCTCGACCGCGCGGGAGCTGCGTTCCATCGGCGCCCGCGCGCGGGTGGCGCTCACCGGCACCCCGGTGGAGAACAACCTGTCGGAACTGTGGGCGATCCTCGACTGGACGACCCCGGGGCTGCTGGGCCGGCTCGGCTCCTTCCGCAGGCGGTACGCGGAAGCCGTCGAGGGCGGTCATGACCCGGCCGCAGCCGACCGGCTGGCCCGGCTCGTACGGCCGTTCCTGCTGCGCCGCCGCAAGTCGGATCCCGGGATCGCGCCCGAACTGCCGCCGAAGACGGAGACCGATCACGCCGTGTCGCTCACTCAGGAGCAGGCTGCGCTGTACGAGGCCGTGGTGCGCGAGGCGCTCGCGGAGATCTCCGGCGCCGGCAGCATGGCCCGGCGGGGCCTGATCGTGAAGCTGCTGACCGGCCTCAAGCAGATCTGCAACCACCCGGCGCAGTACCTCAAGGAGGAGCGCCCGGTGATCACCGGGCGCTCCGGGAAGCTGGAGCTGCTGGACGAGCTGCTCGACACGATCCTCGCCGAGCAGGCGGGTGTGCTGGTGTTCACGCAGTACGTGCAGATGGCCCGTCTCCTGGAGCGGCACCTTGGCGCCCGCGGCACGCCCTCGCAGTTCCTGCACGGAGGGACTCCCGTCGCCGAACGCGAGGCCATGGTGAGGCGCTTCCAGGACGGCGAAGTGCCGGTGTTCCTGCTGTCGTTGAAGGCGGCCGGCACCGGGCTGAACCTCACCCGGGCCGAGCACGTCGTGCACTACGACCGCTGGTGGAACCCGGCCGTCGAGGCGCAGGCGACCGACCGCGCGTACCGCATCGGCCAGACCCGGCCCGTGCAGGTGCACCGGATCATCGCGGAGGGAACGATCGAGGACCGCATCGCCGAACTGCTGATGCGCAAGCGGGAGCTGGCGGACGCGGTCCTGGGGGCCGGCGAGGCTGCGCTCACGGAGCTGACGGACGCGGAGCTGGCGGATCTGGTCGAACTGCGAGGGGGCCTGCGATGACTCGGCACGACGGCGACATGGAACGCACCTTCGCCGCGCTGCCGCCCGCGCACGGGCGGGGCTTCGCGCAGACCTGGTGGGGCCGGGCCTGGCTGACGGCGCTGGAAGGCACGGCGCTGGACTCGACACAGCTCAAGACGGGCCGGCGGCTCGCCCGCGCGGGTGCGGTCGGCGCGGTGTCGGTGCGGCCGGGGCGGCTCACGGCCGTCGTCCAGGACCGCGACCGTACGGCGCACCGGGCCGACGTCCTGCTGGAGGAGCTCTCGCCCGAACAGTGGGACCGCTTCCTGGACATGACGGCGGAGCGGGCCGGTCATGTGGCGGCGCTGCTGGACCGGGAGATGCCGCCGCACCTGGTCGAGGACGCGGCCGACGCGGGCGTCGAACTGCTCCCGGGCCTGGGCGACCTGGAGCCGGAGTGCGACTGCGGGGCCTGGGACCACTGCGGGCACACGGCGGCGCTCTGCTACCAGGTGGCACGGCTGCTGGACCAGGACCCGTTCGTGCTGCTGCTGATGCGCGGGCGCGACGAATCCGCCCTGCTGGAGGACCTGCAGGCGCGCGGCGCAGCGTCCACCACGGGCTCCTCCGCGCCGGAGGGCATGGACGCGGCCGAGGCGTACGCCACCGGCGACATCCTGCCGCCGCTCCCGGACCTGCCCGAACTCCCCGGCGAGCCCGGTCTTCCGCCGTCCCTGGACACCGAGGCACCACCCGCGCCCGGCATCGACCCAGCCGCACTGGCGTTCCTTGCCGCGCAGACCGCCGTACGGGCCCACGGCCTGCTCAAGCAGGCGCTCCGGGGCACCTTCCACGCGGAGTTGACGCCTGTGCAGGACGCGGTGCGGCTGGCCGCAGGTGACCCCGGCCCGGAGATGACCGATCGGCTCGCCGACGGGTCCGGACGCGGCCGGGAGGGGCTGGCGACGGCCGTGCGCGCCTGGCGTCACGGCGGTACGGACGCGCTGTCCGTCCTCGACGAGGAGTGGCGTGTGGAGGGCGACACGCTCGCACGCGCGTGTGCGGCCCTGGAGTCGGCCTGGGACACCGGCGAACGACCGGAGCTGCGGGCGCGGGGAAACCGCTGGACGGTCGTCGGGGCACCGGTCCAGCTGCGCCTCGGCCGGGACGGCCGCTGGTGGCCCTACCGCAAGGAACGCGGCCGCTGGCTGCCCGCGGGGGGCGCCGCCCAGGACCCTGCGACGGCCCTGGCTCTGGTGACAGCCCCGGCTTCGGCGGAACTCCCGGCCGGAGAGGAAAGCTCCCTGTGAGGGTCCAGCGGTACGGCCCGGACGTCCTCACCGTCGCCGACGAGCTCACCGAGGCGTACGCCGAGGTCTTCACGGCACCGCCCTGGGAGCCCCGGGGCCCCGAGGAGACGCGGGTGGAGTTCCGTGAGCGGCTGGAGACGGACGTGCGCCGACCGGGTTTCCGGGCGGTGCTGGCGCTGTCGGAGGACGGCGGGGTGGACGGTTTCGCCACGGGCTGGACCACCCAGGCGCCCTTCCGCACCGACCGCGCCTACGGGAAGGTGACCCGGCGGCTCGGTGCCGACCGGGTGAACGAGCTCCTCGTGGGCTCCTTCGAGATCGACGAGCTGGGCGTACGCTCCCGGGCTCGCGGTACGGGCCTGGGGCAGCGGCTGCTGTCCGCTCTCGGCTCCGGCGCACCCGGCGCCGATCATGGTTGATGACCTGGAGCGGTGCGCCGGACGCGGTCGCCTTCTACCGCCGCGCCGGATGGTGGGAGGTCGAACCTGTGCCGGGTGAGAAGACGGACATGGTGGTGTTCGTCGCCCCGGGCGGCCGGCCTTCCGGCGAGGCCTCCGGCTAAGGGACGCGGGCGTCAGGACACTAGGGGGCTTCTGATGGATCTCCGGGGTCCAGGGACGGCAGGAGCGATTCGAGGCCGCTGGGCAGACCGCTCGGCAGCTGCGTCGGGAACCCCGACGGCAGCCGGGTCGGCAGCTCGCTCGGCAGCTCGCTCGGCAACCTGGTGGACGGGTCGGTGGGGATGCCGAAGGACGGCGCGGGGGCACGGCTCGTGCTCCCGCCGGACGGCACGTCGTCCGACGAGTCGCCCCTGTCCGATGCCATCAGCACCACGAGAGAGACGGCTGCGACGGCCATGAGCACGGCGAACAGGATGAGCAGCGGATTCCGGCGCCGGGGAGGGCCGGGCGGGTGCGGCGGTACGGGCGGCAGGGCCATACCGACCAGAGTCGCCGCAGACCGCTGGAGCCGGGAGGGGCGCACGGAAGCTGAGACGGACTCATGGCGTGGATCGCATG